>JAGLKG010000225.1 GCA_023141835.1 Maribacter sp.
CCGTCATTTTTTATTTCAATCTTTCTAGCTTTGTACAAGGTTCCAATTCCTTTTTTAAAAGTCTTCTTGCTCATATGAAGTTCCTCCTTGATAAGCTCAGGATCAGATTTATCGTGTAGGCCCAAAAATCCACCGTGCGCAATAAGTTGATTTAAGATCTTATTGGCTGCAGGCTCTAATATCTTTTCACCAATGGGTTGTAGCGAAACATCTATTTTATGATCATGTCTGATCTTTTTAACAACCCCCTTGGTATTGTCGCCAATAGATATATCCTTAAAAATTTCATTCAAATAGACCAACCCTTTATGCTTGTGGTTAATTATAACCTCATAACCCAAATCGGTCATTCGGGTCACCACCAATTCAACCACATCCCCTTCTTGTACCGATAGTGAGTCGTTGCTTAGAAACTTATCAATTTTATTTGATGCAACCAATCGATTGGTTTGTTGGTCCAAATAACAAAATACAACATACCAATTGCCCTCCTGCATTTTAATCCTTTGTTCCCGAAATGGAACCAAAAGATGTTTCTCAAGGCCCCAATCCAGAAAAGCGCCGAACTCATTGACCTCAACTACCTTCAATAATTGAAATTCATTAACCATGATTTCCGGATGCAATGTTGTTGCAACAGGTCTCTCAGAATGGTCCAGATAACAGAAAACGGAAAGTTCATTTCCAATTTCATAGGTTTCAGGTACATATTTATTAGGCAATAAAATATCGTTGCCCTCGCCATCCCCCATAAAAAGGCCAACACTTGTATCCCGTAGTATTTCAAGCGTATTATATTTTCCCAATGCTATCATGCTGCAAAAGTAAGGCTTAAAAGTATTGGGCATGAAAAAAGCCGCTCTTTTTAAGAGCGGCTTTTAATTTTAACCAAATGCCTTGCTTTAGTAGGCAGATTCTTTATTGAAGTGTTTGCAAAGCATATAATAGACTACTACTCTATGCTTATTTTTGTTCGAAGACCCATAGTTGTCCAAAACCGTTTTAATCCCGTCCATTAGTTGAGGGCTGTCGCTCATTCCCAATTTCTTGATTAAATAATTGTTTTTTACAGTTTCCAATTCTTTTTCATTGGCACCGGAAACTTTAGAAGCATCTAAATTGTAGATAGATGGTCCTAACCCTATGGTTACCTTTGTCAAAAGATCCATGTTAGCTGATTCGCCGAATTTATCTTTGATGTCCACGGCGTACTTCACGATTAAATCGTCTCTTTTACTCATAATAGTTAGTGTTTTTAATGAAAATGGTTAATATCTTCCGAAGATATAAAATCAAAATAACCAAGCAAAATTTTACTATTCATTAATCTGGGAGTCCTAATCTCTAGGAGCTTTGATATACCGGGGTCTGTGAAGAATTCTTTCAACTCATTTTTGAGGGAATTTTCCTCATTTACGCATGCATATTCCAGTCCATACATTTTACAAAGATGCTCTGCATTCAAGTGATGTGTAGTCTCAAAATAAGTTTTGAAATTAGAAGTCTCTTCCTGTCCTGGAAGGATTCTAAAAATGCCTCCACCGTCATTATTAATAACTATTATCCTAAAATTAGACCGTAAATAATTATTCCAAAGTGCATTACTATCATAAAAAAAGCTCAAATCTCCCGTAATCATTACTATCTGCTTTCTTGTGGCCACAGAAGCGCCAATTGCTGTTGAGACACTGCCGTCGATACCACTTGCACCCCTATTACAGAACATTTCAATATTCGGGTTTACATCGAATAACTGTGCATACCTTATCGCTGAGCTATTGGCCATTTGCAATTGGATATTTTCTGGTACACTCTCAAATATCCTTTGAAAAACCAACAAATCAGAAAATGGGGCGGTTTTTAAATAGGCTTCACGTCTTTGTAGGTAATGTGTTTTAATGGAACTCCAATGCGCAAAATAATCACTTTCAACATGGACAGAGGATTTCAAGAACTCGTCAAAAAAATGATTAATGTTATTTTCAAAATGATGTGAAAGCGCATAGAACGTATTGTTAGCTCTATGTTCACTAACATGCCAATGCATTTTGGGCTTATACTTTCTAAGAAATGCCTTTATTTTTTTTGATACTATCAGACCTCCAAAAGTGAGAAGTATTTCTGGCTGTAAGGCCTCAAACAATTCCTCTTTTTTATCCAATTTTTCGATAGGGGCCACGATATTATCAATGCTTGGAAAAAAGTTGGGATGGTGAATATTTGAAGTTGTCTCGGTTAAAACAACGATAGAAGGATCATTACCCAGTTGATTCAAATATTCCTGTTCAACACTATTGGGATAATTGACTCCTACCAAAACCATTTTTCGATTTGACAAATTCCAACAATCCAAAAATTCATTCCAATGACCAGATTCAGTTTCTTCGGCTTGGTTGTCAAAAATAAATTCAGGATCAACAGTGGGCTTATCTATTGTATTGTATAAAGGTTCCTCAAAAGGGACATTGATATGAACGGGCAGTTTTTTGTTTAAAACCGTGTTCAGGGCCTTGTTCAATTCGTCGTCGTTAAAGGCTTGAATATTTTCCTGGGTCCCTACAAAATTGTCATCTTCAATATAATTAGGAGCATATTTTCGAACCTTTTCAGGGGCATGTCCAACATCCTGTTTCAAATTGGCCGAATAGCCAATATGTCTTTCAAATACATGATCTTGGCGTATGGTTTGGCCGTCACCTATGTCAATTTTGTACAATGGTCTATCTGCAGATATGACCACTAGCGGAATATTACTATAAAAAGCTTCGGCAATGCCAGGATAGTAGTTCAGTAATGCACTGCCTGAGGTGCACAAAACAGCCACAGGTCTTTGCAATTGCTGTGCCATGCCCAACGCAAAGAATGCCGCACAACGCTCATCTACAATACTATAACAATTAAAATACGAATCCTCAGTAAAGCTTATAGTTAGGGGTGCATTTCGGGAGCCCGGCGATATTACGATATCTTGTATGCCTTTTGCCTTGCAATGTAAGACCACTGATTGGGCCGATGGAATGCTGGAATATTTCACACGTTTAAAATTTTATAATGTGACCTAGGAACAATTACAAAATTTTTGTTCGTTTCACCAGAGCAAAAATACAATCCCTAGACTTCTTATACCAATGATCATTGTAAATACTCATTCTTGGTCAATACACTCATCATTGTGCTGCTTTTGGCTTTGGTTTCTTCCCATTCTTCTTCAGGGTTAGACCCTGAGGTAATCCCTCCACCTACATAAATAATTGCCTTGTCCTCTTTGAGTTGCATGCAGCGAAGATTAACGAAGAGTTCTGTTGTTGACTTTATAAAGCGATATGACTTATGCTCCCAATTTCGATTTTGGGTTGAGCGACCAATTTCTTTTTTGAGATTCAGTTCCCCCAGAAAACCAGTATAATATTCCCGATTGTAATTTTCATGCTCCATGACAAAATTCTTGGCAGCCTGCATGGGCATACCACAAACAGCGGGCGTTGGGTGCAATGCTCTCACAATCTCAGTAAGATTGTCATTGAGCAATGCCGTAATCTTGGTTCTTAGATGCCACAAATTACCGGCTTTTATAGACTGCACCTTAGACTTCTTTAGTTGAGATACTTGATCCTTGAGGGCATGGGTAATATAGTCAGTGACCATTTCTTGTTCAATATGCTCCTTTTGACTCCAATTAGGGTCATCATTGTCAGTAATAGCCTGAGTACCTGCCAATGAAATTGTTGTTAAGCGATTATTTTCTACTCTGAGTAAAATCTCTGGTGTCGCCCCTAACCACATGCCTACTTTTGGATGATACCATAAATAACAAAATGCTGAAGTATATACTGCCAACAATTTCTCTAGTAAACTCAATGGAGGCTGGGAGCAGTCTACCTCAAATTTTCGAGATAAAACCACTTTTCCGAATGTCTCTTTTTCAATTTCACCAATACCCTTTTTTACCAAATTCAAATGGAATTGCCTTTGTCCAGGGTCAGCATCAACAGAACAACCCTGAATTGACTTTGCAACTTCACTTGGTTTATAATCGACCACCAATTGCTCGTCCAAAGGAAGAAGCACCGCCGTCGCATCAGAATCAAAAGGGGCAAATACAAAGCCCTTCTCCATATAGTCTTTGGTATGGTATAATTGGTCATTTTTTTGAAAAATGGCACAAACTTCATTTGAATTGGGTTTGCTGTAAACCACAAATGGCAACTTGTTTGAAAGCTGGGTCTCTGCCCTTTTCATTACATCGGAAAACATATCACTTTTTAGGTAATGCAATGGTGGAAAGCTTACATACTGATATTAAATTATCTGCATCATCCGTAATTCTAATATCCCAAAGCTGCGTGGTTTTTCCCTTGTGAATAAAAGTCGCCTTAGCAAAAACATGGCCTGTTTTCACTCCTCTTATGTGATTTGCCGAAATTTCAATTCCCCGCACGAAAAATTTCTGTGCATCCAAAAAAACATAGGAAGCCATACTGCCTACACTTTCTGCCAACGCCACGGTCGCACCACCATGTAATACCCCATCTGGTTGATGTACTTTTGGGCTTACGGGCATTTTTCCTATCAAGAAATTCTCGCCAATATCTATATACTCGATACCCAAAGTCTCCATCAAAGTATTCTTTGATGATTCATTGCAAACTTTTAGGATTTTATCTTTGTATTCGTCCATCAAAAAAATTTCCGTAAAATTAAGCATTACTTAGGCAATATATGAGTCTAATTTAGAATTGAATTTAAGGCCATGCAAGAAAAACAGATTACATACCAAACGACTAATACCTACGTCACACTAAATACACTATCCCATAAAACCAAGAATGTTTGGATTGTTTTTCATGGCATTGGATATCTAAGCAAGTATTTTTTGAAATACTTTGATGAACTACCCCAAGCGGAAAATTACATTATTGCTCCCCAAGCACCTTCAAAATACTATCTGAATAATCAATACCGTCATGTTGGCGCCAGCTGGTTGACCAAGGAAAACACAAAAGTTGAAACACAAAACGTCCTTTCTTATTTGGATGAGGTCCAAGCTTCTGAAAATATTCCAGACCATTGTCGCATTATTGTTTTTGGCTTTTCCCAAGGGGTCTCGATCGCCGCCAGGTGGGTGGCAAGAAAACAATTGCAATGTGCCCATTTGGTATTATATGCAGGGGGAATACCCAACGAACTAAAGGCATCGGATTTTGATTTCTTACGTAAGAACAACACGAAGATAACCACTATGGTTGGGGACAAGGACGAATATATAACTGAAGAATTGCTACAATCAGAATCAATAAAGATCAAAACAATATTTTGCGATAGGGCCGAACAGATTATTTTTGACGGCAAACATGAACTAAAGAAACAATTAATCCTTGGCTTAATCTGATGAACAACCCAATAATCCTTGAAAATGATTTTGTGCAATTGTCCGCATTGACTTTGGAGAATTACAAAAATCTAACCCAGATAGCCTCACAAAAGAAGCTGGTCGAATATTCTCCTTCAGATATTGAATCTCCCGCAGCATTAAAAAACTATGTTCAAACTGCACTGGAGCAACTACAGGAGGATAAGAGCATTCCCTTTATCATTTATGACAAGAAGAGTAGGTCATATGCAGGTTGCACCCGTTACATGAACATAAATTGGCCGCATAAAGTTCTTGAAATAGGTTCTACATGGATGGGTAGAGAGTTTCAAGGAAGTGGACTCAATTCACAAATGAAATTTTTAATGGTCAACCATGCATTTGGTCCTATGGGATTTGAAAAAGTGGAATTTCGTATTGATGAGCGCAATATGCGGTCGAGAAAGGCCGTGGAAAAATTGGGAGGTGTTCTCGAAGGGGTCCTTCGTAAAAATGTTTTTTTGTTAGATGGATTTAAAAGAAACACCTGTTGCTATGGCATTTTAAAGGAAGAATGGGAAAGTAGGTCGTAACATCAATCCCGTAAGACTCGCTTGCAAAGCCTATTCGAATCCGACTAGCATTTATTCTTCTTTAATTTCAGCGGACTCAACCTCATAATACCTTATTTTACGGGAAGTGTAGGTGTTTTCGGGAGTAATTATCTCTTTAATCCAATTTCCTGTTTCCCCGTTGTCGAATTGGTAAATGTATTCCTTAACGTCGACAGATTTCCCCTTTTTTGTAGTCGATTTGATCAACATCCCCATTTTATCATATTCATGGGTAATTTTTTCAATCGGTACAAATTGTTTCTTAACTGGGTCATGATTGAATTTTGTCTCTGATACTAATTTCCCCTCAGTATCAAAGATTTCTTCCAAAGCGACATCGGGCTCTCCTTCCAGAAAATTCTTGGTCAATACCACGCGATGCCGGGTTTTGTCCTTTGCTTTTTTTGTGGAGTTGCGAACGGACTTTAGAATGGTTCCGTTCAAAGAATTGGTTTGGGTCTGCTCCGCTTTATGATTCGTATATTCTATAAGAGTCTCGTCGTTGCCATCATTATTGGTCCTAATGATTTTAACTAGAATTCCATCGGCATTGTAAAGATATTCGTAGCGATCCAAAAACTCTTTGTCGTATGAGATAATCTTTTCGGTAACTTTCCTTACTGGTATAGTATCTATGGTATAAAAATTGGCGTATGAGGTACCGCTGTCAAAAATATTGTTCCTATAGTTCTCGAAGCGTTTTTCTACCAATTCTTCCTGCCGATACTTGTAATAGGTTACATCATAATCGGTATCGTTATATCGCGTCACAGATTTGGTCAGCATTCCCTCTTTATTGAAATCATAAACTTCCTTTCCGTATTTGGTAGTCACCAAACAGGATTGAACGGGGCCTTCTAAATCAAAATCAACCCTTGTAAATATTTTTATTTCCTGAGACTGGGTTAACCAAGGAGTGCAGGCAATGACTAGAATTAATATAGATCGTAAAAAAGAAGCATTGTGATTTTTTCCCATATATCAAAAGTACTTTATAATACAACAACATTAAAAACAAATTCCATACCATAAATATTGTTGCATGAATTGTTTAAATAGCAGGCAATTCATCTCTTTTATACTAGATCTGTCTCGTATATTTACCCAAGTAAAACTAAAAATCAACCAAAATATTCCCCATGACCGGAAAAATATTATTGTTTGTTCCTCTTTTGATTCTAATAGGTTGTAACCAAAAAAAAACCAATGTTCCGAAATTTCCAGAATTTGAGATTGGGGTAGTCTCCGATTGTCAATATTGCAATTGTGATTCTTCTGGAGCTCGTTTTTATAGAGAATCGCCAGCAAGGTTGGGCCATGCAGTCAAAATTCTTAATGAGCACCCATTGGACTATACTATACACTTAGGGGACTTTATCGACAGGGGTTTTAAAAGTTTTGATAGTGTCACCCCCATTTGGAAGGGCTTAAAATCAGAGAAGTATCATGTTCTTGGAAATCATGATTTTAGTGTTGTAGACTCCCTCAAGCCGTTGGTTTTTGAAAAAATGGATATTGAAGATCGCTATTATAGTATTATAAAGAACAAATGGCGCTTTATTGTTTTGGATGGAAATGACCTGAGTGTTCATGGGGCTCTTACGCCGGCAAAAAAACAACAAACTGATTCTCTTTATCAACTTCTTTCCGATAAAAACAAATCAAACTTGAAGTCTTGGAACGGTGGACTGAGCATGGAACAACTTCTATGGGTCGAGAATGAATTGAATATGGCCGCAGCGAACAATGAACGGGTAGGCTTTTATTGCCATTTCCCGACATTGGCAGAATCCGACAGCCATAATCTATGGAATTACGAGCAATTACTCACCCTTATTGATACCTATGAATGTGTCAAATTCTATTTTAATGGTCACAACCATGCCGGAGGTTATGTTGAAAAAAATGGGGTACATTATCTGAACTTTAAGGGTATGGTAGAGACCAAGGACTCTACCTCTTTTGCTACAGTTGCCTTCCGAAAGGACTCCCTTTTCGTAAAAGGGTATGGGCGGGAGTTGTCGAGAAGCTTAAAAATAAGGTAACCCTTGGGATAATAAAAAGACCTGTCAGGTTTTGAAAACCTGACAGGTCTATAGCCGTTTCGATAATTCATAGAGTTCCATATCCAAAGCCGTTTCATTCGGTGGAGTATGTTCGGCT
>JAGLKG010000226.1 GCA_023141835.1 Maribacter sp.
AGGTTTCGCCACCGTCTGTGGTTTTATAAACCCCTCGTTCGGCATGTTCGCCCCAAGGTGAACCAATGGCTCCTACATAGACAGTATTAGGATTCATTGGGTCTATTTTTATTCTGTGGATATGACGCGTTTTTTCTAAACCCATTGACTTCCAGTTTTTCCCTCCGTCCAAGGATTTGTAAACTCCATAGCCACCATTCAGACTATTTCTGGGATTTCCTTCGCCTGTTCCCACCCAAACCACTGACGGGTTTGATTGCTGAATGGCCACGGAGCCGATAGAGGCGGTTACTTCCTTGTCAAATATAGGGTCCCATTTGATTCCCCCCGAAGTTGATTTCCAAAGTCCGCCTGAGGCTGTACCCACATACATAACATCAGGTGAGTTGTGAACCACGTCAATGGCGGTCACCCGACCACTCATTCCTGCGGGACCAATATTTCGGGGTTTTAGGTCTTGGACCAAATCCATGTTGAATTCTTGTGCAGAAAAGGAAATTGACGCAAAAAGCATCATTGCGGTTAGTAATTTTTTCATTGTATGCTATTGTTGGTTTTTATTGAATGTCCAGTCTAGGGTTATTCTTAGAATTTGTTAGTTGTGGCCAATATGACACCCACATCCGGGTCTGGTAAAACTCTGGGCTTCTTCATGCCAAGGAAATGCCGTGTTGTATTTATTGTTTTCCCACCAAAATGTACTTCGTTCTTTTGGGGAATTACCAATTTCATTCATTGTATCGGTATCATACAACCTACCGTTGGCCATGGTGTATATTACGGATTCGGTATTACGGATATCGGTTAAGGGGTTTTTTTCAAGGACAATCAAATCCGCTAGTTTACCTTCTTTCAACGAGCCGATGTCCTTGCCTGCACCAATATAGTTTGCCCCATTCATCGTAGCCGCTTGCAGCGCCTGATGATTGGTCATTCCTCCTTGATGGAGCATCCAAAGTTCCCAATGGGCCCCAAGCCCTTGCAATTGTCCGTGTGCTCCCAAATTTACTTTTACTCCTTCACTGGTAAGGGCTGCAGCGGTTTTGGACACCAATATATGTCCATTTTCATATTCTTCATCAGGAACCATCGTACGATGTCTAGATCTTGCGTCAATAATGGCACGAGGCGTGTACTTTAATAATTTTTCATTCTCCCAAACATTGTCTTTTTGATAGAAATAATTCTCCCCGCTCATTCCACCATAATTTACGATAAGGGTAGGTGTATAACCTGAATTACTTGTCTTCCATAGCTCATACACATCTTTATAGACAGGCGCCACAGGAATGTTATGTTCTACTCCGCTGTGTCCATCCATAATCATGGACATGTTGGTGTAAAACGTTGATCCTCCTTCCGGTACAACATGAATACCTAATTCACGGGCAGCCTGAATGATTTGCTGTCTTTGCTCACGTCTGGGTTGATTATAACTTTTTACAGATTTGGCCCCAAAAGCCTTGGTACGCCGAATGGCTGATCGGGCATCCTCAAGTTTATCAACGACGGCCTTGAAATCACCATCGGCTCCGTAAAGGATAAATCCAGTGGAGTAAATGCGGGGTCCAACCATATCACCATGTTTTACGAGCTCAGACATGCTAAAAATACTTTCGGTATTGGCAGAGGGGTCATGTACGGTGGTAACGCCAAAGGCTAGATTGGTATACAATTGCCAATGTTTCTGGGTGGTCAATCCGTACCTGAAGCCTCCAATATGGGCATGGGCATCAACAATGCCTGGCATAATGGTTTTTCCACTTAGATCAAATACCTTGGCATCCGAGGGAATTGTAACTTCATCAACCCCTCCAATTTTCTCAATTCTATTTTCTTTGACTACAATAGTACCTTTTTCAATAATTTCTTCACCTTCCATGGTAATGATATGGGCATTGGTGAAGGCTATCCGGCCTTTTGGCTTATTAGTTTTGAGTTCCAGACCTATATCAAGCCCTATGGTATCAATTACAGAAACTTTCTCGGGAGAACCCTCCAGAAAAGTATACCGATCTTTTATGTTGTTGGAAAAATATTCGTCACCCAAGGTCCAAAAGATTGTTTTGCTATCCGATGACCAATGCAAATTAATACCCGCATCTTTTGCGATTTGTGAAACGGGTACCGATTTTGACTTGTTGTCAAGGTCTAATTCCTTACCATTGAGCACAAGAGGAGCAATATAGGCCTTATGCAAATTGGTAAAGGCGATCCATTTATTGTCTGGACTTGGCACCAGTACATTAGCATATTTTGATTTAATATGGGTCCTTTTGTCTTTACCATTTAAATTTACAGAGTTTAAGCTTTTGGTGAGATTACCAAAATAAGTACCTCCAGTTTGATAAAATATTCGCTTGCCATCTTTGGTAAATGAAGGGTGTTCACCTTCTTTTAAAACTAATTTTGGATGAGCACCGGAAGCACTCATGATATAGATACCGGCTTTTTTGGTAAATGACCTCCCTTGATCATTATTCCCTGATTCCTTTCTATACGCGATCATTTTACCTTGAGGGTTATAGGTAGGGGTCCTGTAAATTCCTTTTTTGGTGGTTAATTTGGTAGGGGGTCCACCCGATGAAGAAATGCTATGGACTGCCCCTAACTGTTCATCGCTCCAACTCACATAGACCAGTTTTTTTCCATCAGGGGAAAAGGAGGGTTCAAATTCAAAATCATTTGAATCGGTCAATCGTTTTGGCTTTCCATTGGGCAGTTTTTTATTCCATAAATGCCCTAGGGCACTAAAGACTATCGTTTTTTTATCAGGAGAGGTAACAGCGTGCCGTATTACTTTAGCCGTAAAGGTGTCTGGGGCAGCCGGGGAATCAAAGCGTAGGGCTTCAGCGATCTTGATATTTGCGTTTACGGTAAAGGGGATATTCGTTACCACCAATGAATTTACATTGATCTTATATATTTTTCCCTTGTTCCAAAAAACGATTTCATTGTCATTGGGCATCCAGCTGTAATTGGGATAAACTCCAAAAATTGCCCATGCTTCCTGCTGATCTTTGTTCAAGGTATCCAACAAGGGCCATTCCTCTGCAGTTTCTAAATTGTGTACGTATAGCGTCGTTTTTGTTCGTATTCTTTTTACAAAAGCCAATTTCTTACCATCTCTTGAAATCTGTGGGCGGGCGGCGCCACCAGGACCTCCGGTAATCGTAATGGTTTTCCCCGTTTCAAAAGTGTACCGCTTTATAGCATAGATTTGTTTATTGGGATCCTTGTTATATTGAAAAGACCCTCCAGGATAAACATCCTCGCTATAATACAAAAACTTTCCATCCGGAGATACAACGGGTTCATTTACATCTTGTTGGTCATTCTTACGTTTTGTCAATTGAATACCTGTTCCGCCACTCCTATGGTATTGCCATAATTCGCCTGCACCTAGCGAACGTTTCGATGTAAAATGTTTACGGGCAATAAGGTAATTGCCATCAGGCATCCAAGCCGCATTATTGAGCAGTCTGAATTTTTCCTTGGTTACTTGTTTTGCCTCCGATCCATCCGCATTCATTATCCAGATATTGTCTCCTCCTCCTGCATCACTGGTAAACGAAATTTTAGCACCATCTGGACTAAATCTAGGTTGGATTTCAAATGGAATTCCGGTTCGTAAGGGAGTGGCTTTGCCTCCCGAAATGGGAATACTATAGATATCTCCCAAGAGGTCAAAAACAATGGTCTTACCATCGGGACTTACATCAAGGTTCATCCAAGTACCTTCATCGGTGTCAAATAGGTGTTCTTGATACTTAAATTCACCTTTGGGATTGGATACATCCCATTTTTCTTTGGGTTCTTTATCTTTTTTGTCTTCTTGTGCTACTAGGGAAACTGATGCAAAAAGCACCATCAGGAGTAATTTCTTGATCATTGAGTATGGAGGGTTAATTAGTCGCCTAAAGATAGCAAATCTTATTAGGTAACCCATAAGCTATTAAGGATTTGCAGCTATTTCCGCCAATCTTTTGGCAATGGTTTGTTTGTCTAACCATTTTCCTAAACGCATTACCCCAGAAACCTTTTGAAGTGCGTCCAGATCTTCCAATGGGTTAGCATCCAAAAGGATTAAATCGGCATCCAACCCTACTTTCACTTCACCGAAAGTACCTTCCTTGTCAAAGTATATTGCAGGATTCAAAGTTCCCGATTGAATGATTTCAAGTGGCGTTAGCCCAGCAGCTTCCAAGGCATCAATTTCGTGGTGGATAGAGAAGCCTGGGACATTAAAGAGTTGAGGGGCATCAGAGCCCAAAAGCATGCCATGCCCCTGATCTTGAAGCTTTTTAATGAGTTGCCTCCGTATGGCATCGAACTGCTCCCACTTTTCAGATGTGAAACCTGTGGTTTCAGCTGTGGATGCATTTTTCCGCTCTTCCCAGTTTTTCAAAGTTTCTGATGGCATGTACTTCATTTCAGGTTGTTTTAAAAGTTCATCCGCAGGAACAGGGGCAAACCATCTAGTAAACAAACTTTGGGTAGACACTATCCAAACTTTATTTTCCTTCGCCATTTTGACCAGTTCATCAATACTAGCGGTGTCGGCCAGCTCAGTGAAATTAAAGCCAAAAAAGCCATTATCCGTAGGGTTCACATTCTTCGACTCTGGGACAAGTCCTTCTAAGAACCCATCAACATGATCCACGGAGGCATATTTGCTTTGCAAGGCATGCCGAATGCCAACATCCACGGGAACATGCCCCGCGAAAGGTATGTCAACCTTATTGGCAGTTTCAACAACCTGATTGAAAACCTCATATTGTATGCCGGGATGGATTTTTAGAAAATCGTACCCATCCTTTTTATAGGCAGTCACCTTTTGTTTTGCTTCTTCCCTTGAAGTAACCGAATTTCCGTTGAGTGAAGGACTTGAGGTATAAATTCTGGGACTTAGCAATGTGCCTTTATTTTCTTTTTCACGTAATTCTAAATGTGT
>JAGLKG010000227.1 GCA_023141835.1 Maribacter sp.
GGTGTCGGGGCCATATTGAGGGCCTGGTTCACTAGGTTATCAACCAGTGCTCCTGCAGTTTGGCCAACTGCTTGGTCTATTGTTTGTATTGGGCCACTAAACCCCAATCTTCTGTACAAATGTGCTGCCCTGGACCTATCCAAGGGAGTTGTGTACGGCGCTAATGTAGACGTGTTACAATTAACGAAGTATTCCATAGTAATTTTAGGCTTTAAGAACGTTCATGTGCGTAGGGGGCAAATTCTTAACGTCTAATCAATTTGGATATTATGTTAATCCAACTATTTTCGTTGTTGTGCGATTCAATGTACGCGGAATTGTTTTAATTGGGCGATGAAATGCATAATTATTCGACGAAATACATCTTTTTTTAAATTAATAATTTGAGTTTATGGGAAAACATAACGAATTTGGCAAGGAGGGTGAGCAAATTGCAGTGAATTTTTTGATTAAAAAAGGCTATAAAATTAAATATCGAAATTATAGATATCTAAAGGCTGAAATCGATGTTATTGCACAAATGAACAATACGCTTTGTATCGTTGAGGTACGCTCTCGAAGTTCTGATTTCATTGAAAATATCGCTGAAACCATTACTAAGAAAAAAATTAGATTATTGGTCATGGGAGCGGACCATTATGTTATTGAGAATGATTTGGATGTCGAGGTACGATTTGATGTGATTACCATTCTTAAAAACAAAAGGATTTTAGAAGTTGAACATTTGGAGAATGCATTTCACTATTTTTAATAGTTTTTTTCTGACAATTTGTTTTATTTATAACAATATGTTATATTTGCAATCAATTTATTAATTATGAAGACAATATCGTCCGTCGTAGAGCAGTATATTAAGAAAAAGCCATTTTTGCAAAGTGCTTTGGCCCAAGGCATTATCAACTTAACTTCACTTTCAAGAATTGTTAAGCCTGAAATAGAGGAGCAGTTAGGAAAGGATATCCGCAATGGTGCAATAGTAATGGCCTTAAAGCGTTTATCAGATGATTTGGAGTTCAGAGCCACCCATAAAATCATTAAGGTACTGAAGAATATAGGTGAAATTACTGTGCGTTCTTCCTTAACGGATTACACTTTTTTGGCTTCGGACACTATTCTTTCACAGCAAGCAAAACTTTTGGAGGAAATAAATGAGAATCAGGACGTGTTCTACACCTCTTCGCGAGGTGTAAATGAAATTAATATTGTCATCAGCAATATAATGGACAGTACGGTTGAGAATCTGTTCAGAGCAGAACGCCAAACACAAAAAGCCGATAATCTTTCTTCAATTACTGTGAAGCTGCCGGCAGAGAATGTATCTGTCCCCGGGATATATTATTTTATTTTCCAGCGATTGGCCTGGGAAGGTATTGTACTTTATGAAGTTATTTCCACAACGAACGAATTTACTATTCTTGTTGATGATAATCAGGTTGATATTGCCTTTAAAACCATAAAGGATTTAAAGATGCTTTAACTGATTCCCATGGCGGGAGGTGGCCGATTGATTATTTTTTGAATCCTTCCAAGAACTCTATGACTTCTTTATCACTTCCAGGTTTGGCAATGATACGTTTATTCTTATCCAAAATAAAATAGGTTGGGGTTTGATGAATATCATATAATTTCGCATAATCGCTTTCCCATTTCCCAAGGGCTATGGCATGTTCAAAACCTACCAATTTGGCCGATTCTTTTTTCCAGTTTGTATCATTATCTTCCAACCCAACGGCTATTACTTTTATCATAGAATTTTCCATTAACTTTTTATGCAGGGCTGGGAGTTCCTTAAGGCAATGTGAACATGTACTACTCCAGAAGATGAGAACATAACAATCGGCACTTTTTATTAGACTTAACTCTTTGGTCGTATCGCCTTCTTTCCAAACGATGTCCGGGGCTATTGCCCCAATTCTTAAACGATTGTGTAACTCAATATCCTGAATTACTTTTTGGTTGCCGGTTTTGTTGGATAAAGTTCTTAAATAAGTATTGAAAATATAATCTGACGTTTCGTTGAATCTATTTGCCGCTGCTTTGCTCCAAAGGGTATTGTAAATATGGAGCTGATAATGGGAATCTGTTCCTTTCAACTTTTCGTTAACAGTTTGTATGTTCTGCGCGAATACCTTTTCGGTATCAGCTTTTTTTTCTTTTTTGGCGGATATTGCAGTAAAAACATAATTGGTCAACTTGTCCGTCAAATAAGCTGAACTTTGCAGAACTGGATTTAAAAAATCCAGATACTTGAAATACTGATCTTTTTTATTTTGCCAATACTTTTCACTGAATTCGTAGCTCGAAGGAATATAAGGTGTGTTGGCCGTAATAAAGTGATGCACCAACATACCCGATGTACTTTCTTCATAAGCTGTTTGGACTTCGTTCAATTCCTTTGCCAATTTTTTGAAATCAATGGTATTGGTTTTTCCGTCCCTATAAAAATCAATGAATCGCTGTTTCGCCCCATTGATTTCCCTAAAATAAGCGTTGAAAATTTTATTCTCTTTGGAGGTTTTAAAGGAAACACCCCGTTCGATATCGAAGGTTAATTCGATACTTTCCTTCCCGTTGTAGATTACATCAAAATAAAACTCTTCTTGGGGTACGGCATAAACCAAACGGTAGGTTCCAGACTGGGCATTTTGGGGAATATTGAGCGTGAATTTTCCCTCTTTGATAGCGGTATCCGCAATGTAACCTTGAGTACCAGGATTTATGCGATAGGCAATTAGCCAAGTATAGTCCTTGGCAGGGGAAAAGGAACCAGAGATAGTATATTGTGCTTGTGTTACATAGCCAAAAAGGCAAAAAAGAAGCGGGAGGATTTTTTTCATAATTTTATTTACTCCAAAAATAGAACCAAATTGTAAATTGGGATGTATCAATTTTTAATTCGTTGTTCCGATTTGATTTGAAATGGTTCCGGGATACAGCATTCTATTGAACCTCCAATTTCCACTGAGGAGTTTCCATAAACACTGATTGTTGATTTAATGAAATCTTGAGCATCGGCTTTATAAATATTATCAACATATTTCTGTGGATTCCGATCAATATAGGGGAACCATGTGCTATGGACCTGAATCATAATACGATGCCCCTTTTTAAAGGTATGAAGCACATCCTGTAAGCGAAAGTTCACATCGCTTATTTCGCCCGGGACAAAGGGTTGGGGCTTTTCGAAACTGTTTCTGAACCTTCCGCGAAAAACCTCTGAACGTACCAACTGTTGGTAGCCACCCATGATGATGTTCTCTGGATTGTGCTCATAATTAGGATGATCTGGTGGATAGACATCAATTAATTTCACAATAAAATCAGCGTCCGTTCCGGTCATCGATACTTTGAGTTTGGCCATTATCTCGCCCGCAATTGTTCTATCGGCACCAAGAACATTTGATTCAAAAGTCAGTACGTCTGGTCTTCTGGATGCTGCTCGCTGATCATCAGACATAAACCTTCGGGGAGTAAAGGTCAATCCCTCTGTTTGTGAGGTATAGGGTACGGGTTTATTGGGGTCGCTAACATACTCAAAAATGGCATTTTCGTTTGCAGGTTCATTGATGCCTAAACTTCCGTTCTGACCAAAATAGAGGTTTACTGGCTCAATGTCTTTTGGTGGCCAAGCATCGAAAGTCTTCCATTCTTTTGAACCGGTATCAAACATATATGCCTCGGGGAGTGAATTTTTGCCTTGGTCCTTTAAATGATGGGCAAAGAATTTTCGTTCAATTTCCCTTTGATAAAATGTAGAGATGCTATCACCAAAATAGATATGATTGTGGGTGGTTTTTCCCTTTTCCCGTGCCCAGCCTCCATGGTCCCATGGTCCCATTACAATAGTGTTTTTAGCTTTTGGACTTGTGGCTTCTACAGTTTTGTATATGGACAGCGGTCCATAAAGATCTTCGGCATCGAACCAGCCGCCCACTGTCATAATAGCATGATCAATATCATTCAAATGGGGCAGAATGCTCCGTTTTTTCCAAAATTCATCGTAGTTGGGGTGGTCTACGATTTGTTGCCAGAAAAAATTGTCTTTATGATATTTTTCCGTGATATTCTTTAAGGGTCCCATTCGAAGGTAAAAATCGTATGCATCTGCCTCAGGATCGTCGTAGAACCGCATTATTTTGTCCATGTACCATGGTTTTCTTGTGAGACTGTCCTTTTGATAGCCAAAAACAGCAAATGCCGCCGTATAACTCTGTAAATAAGCACCCTGATGATGAAAGTCGTCAAAGAAAAAGTCCGCGATAGGGGCTTGTGGAGATGAAGCTTTCAAGGCCGGATGTGCATCAATCATGCCAGCCGCAGTATAATGTCCTGGATATGAAATTCCATACATACCTACCTTACCATTATTGCTTTTGATATTCTGAATCATCCAATCGATGGTGTCCCAAGTATCAGAGCTTTCATCGATATCCTTTTTGTTTTTTGGATTATTTCCCGGGATATTAGGTCGCATATTGTCAAAAGTACCATCAGACATATATCTTCCCCTTACATCCTGAAAGACTAAAATATAACCATCTCGGGTCAAATATTTTGACGGGTAGTCACTAATTTGGTAATCTGTATAACCAGATGCATTGTAACAAGTGCGGTTCAAAAGGATTGGATATTTTTGTGATTTATCCTTTGGCGTATATATTACTGTAAAAAGTTCGGCCCCATCACGCATGGGAATCCGATATTCGGCCAAGTCATAATGCTGTCGTACAAAGAGTGAATCGGCATTTTGCCCATAAGAAGTTGAAATAATCAATACTAAAAAAAACAAATGAGTAAAACGGGTCAGCATGGTTATGTTTTTTAGATGTTGACCAAAGTTAATCAATTGTTGCTTTTATATGGCCCGTAAATCGCATCACGAAAATTTTTATGGAGTCCAATTTGGTCATAAGGGAACAATTGTACGAACAATACCGCTGTAAGCTCATTTACAGGGTCAACCCAAAACAGGGTGCTCGCTGCCCCATCCCAGAAAAACTCACCTACCACACCATGATTTTCTTCTGTAGAAGTCGGGGGCTGTAAACGTACTGCAAAGTCGATACCGAAACCAACTTGACCTTTACTGGGTAAAAAAGACCTTTCTTTAACACTCTCATCAAGATGATTGGTTGCCATAAGTCCAACTGTACTAGGTTTTAAAATAGAAACACTGTCTAATGTTCCTTTGTGAACCAACATGCGAGCGAAACGCATATAATCATCCAGTGTGGAGGTTAAACCTGAACCTCCTCTAGTTAAAGGCCATTTTTCAAAATAATTAGGATAGGTATTTTCATCAGGAACCCTTGATAATTCTCCTTCCTCTTTTCTAAAATACATTGCAGCAAATCGATGACGATCATTTTCAGGAATAAAATAGCGGGTTTGTGTCAAACCCAGAGGGTCTAATACATGTTCTTTGACATATTCTCCATAGGGTTGGTTGGAAATACGTTCTACTAAAAATGCCTGAACATCTACACATGGCCCATATTCCCATTGTTCCCCTGGATGAAAGTACAAGGGAGTGGCTCCCATTTTTTCAGCCATTTGTACTAGCGTGTTCTCTCTGTTCATTGCATCAGCTTTCTCAATCAAGGCCCCTAAACCTGGTATATTGCTATTTCTTCCAAATCCCGCGGTATGACGAGTAATATCGCGTATGGTTATTGGGCGATTAACATCTTCAAGAACTGGATTTCCTTCAGCACCTTGACTCTTATAGACCTTCATGTTAGCAAACTCTGGCGCGTATTTTGACAAGGGATCGTCCAGTTCAAATTTACCCTCCTCATATAAGGTCATGAGTGCTACCCCTGTTATAGGCTTTGTCATGGAATAAATTTGAACAATGGTATTCCGATCCATGGGTTTTTTTGCTTCTCGGTCTGCATATCCAAAAGCGTTATAATAAACTTCTTTATCTTTTTCAAAAATTAAGGCAGAAACTCCTGCGATATTTCCAGAATCAACATAGCCTTGTAATACGGAATCGATACGTTTTGTAACCGAAGTGTCGACAATATAAGTCACCTCTTTTTCAGTAGGCTCTATTTTATTGGAGTTCTTGCAGGCTGCAGTTCCAAAAGCTAGGAAAAGGCTCAAAAGATAGATAGTCGGAAGTTTCATTATTTTCTTTTTGTTAGGCATTCAACCCAAATTTCTTAGAAGATGGAGTTTGAATAAATGATACTTAAAATTTTCTGAAAAGGATATTTGATTAAAATTTCACTAAAGATAATAAATACGGGCTATCTAATTCCAGCGTTGATTTTAGGAAATAATCAAAGTATTTTAGAGGACTTCAACGGTGTTTTTTTCAAAAGGCCTTAATGCTTGAAGGGCATTGTCAACTGATTTGATATTGTCAAATGTCAACAACAATCGTAAGCCATTACGAGTCTGTTTTTCTTTCATTTTACAGATGTTCATGTGCGTCTGAACAAATCTTAAGACTTTGGAGAAAGCGGGACTTTGATAAAAGCCGGATTCTTGGTCGGCTATAAAGTAACCAATGAACTTTCCTTTTCTCATCATCACTTTTTCAAGACCAATACTATTGGCTATCCACTTTATGCGAACAGAATTTAATAAATCGACCACCTGTGTGGGTAATTCCCCAAAACGATCAACCAAATCAGATTCGAATTTTCGCAAAGCCTCTTCCTCTTTTATGAAGTTCAATTCAGTGTATAGATTCAATCGTTCTGTAATGTTGTTTATGTAATCATCCGGGAAGAGCAATTCAAAATCAGCGTCGATTTGGGTTTCTTTAACGAAGACCTTGTCATGGTGTCCTTCCACCTCATCATACAATTCCTTAAATTCATTTTCCTTCAATTCATCAATGGCCTCGGCCAATATTTTCTGGTAAGCATCAAAACCTATTTCATTGATAAATCCACTTTGCTCACCTCCCAGTAAATCACCTGCTCCACGGATTTCGAGATCTTTCATCGCTATATTAAAGCCGCTGCCCAGTTCGGTAAACTGCTCCAATGCCTGAATTCTTTTTCTTGCCTCTGTGGTCATCACATCATAAGGAGGTGTTATGAAATAGCAGAAGGCTTTTTTATTACTTCGGCCCACACGGCCTCGCATTTGGTGCAGATCACTTAATCCAA
>JAGLKG010000228.1 GCA_023141835.1 Maribacter sp.
AAATATGGGACAGGACATCGTACGATAAAAATTTGGAGTCCACTCCAGAGGAACGCGAGCAATTGGCCTATGAAGTAAAGTTTGCTGAAAAACCCCATGACGATGTATCATAATCCTGTTCTCCTAAAGGAGTCTGTTGATGGGCTCAATATTAGGGAAGATGGAATTTATGTGGATGTGACCTTTGGTGGTGGTGGGCATTCAAATGAAATACTGAAAAGATTGGGTCCAAAGGGTAAATTATTGGCCTTTGACCAAGATGAGGACGCTTTGAGCAATTCGATCGATGACGAAAGATTCATATTGATTAATGAAAACTTTAGATATATAAGACAGTTTTTAAAGTTCTATGGCATTCGCAAAGTAGATGGAATCTTGGCTGATTTTGGGGTTTCGTCGCATCAATTCGATATAGCGGAACGAGGGTTTTCAACCCGTTTCGATGCCGATTTGGATATGAGAATGAGTAAGAAGAACTCAGTTTCGGCCTTTGATGTGGTGAACGCATATACATATGAGGATTTACGAAAAGTATTGTTTCAATATGGTGATTTACGAAATGCGAATGCAATTGCAGGAAAGATTGTTTCAAGTAGGGAAGAGGTTCCGATAAAAACATCGGGCCAATTGAAAATAGTTTTACAGCAGTTTTTACCAAAACATAGGGAGCACAAGATTTTGGCCCAGATTTATCAGGCTATTCGTATTGAGGTGAATCAGGAGATTCAGGTGATAAAAGAATTATTGGAGCAGGTGCCCGAATTGCTGAACGCTGGAGGTAGGTTAAGTGTTATCAGTTATCACTCTTTAGAAGACCGTCTCGTGAAAAGGTATATCAGGGCAGGATTATTTGAAGGAGAGCCAGAAAAGGATTTTTATGGCAACATCGACGTTCCCTTAAAAAAAGTGGGGAGTTTATTAGTGCCATCAAAAGAAGAAATAGCTGCGAACAATAGGGCGAGAAGTGCGAAATTAAGAATTGCCCAACGAATTTGAGCATACAATGAGAAAAGGGATTTTAGACGTGCTTAGAGGTAAGTTTTTGGTCAGCGGAGATGCTCCCAAAAATTGGCTTTTCATAATTTTCATCTCCTTTTTGGCAACGGTTATGATCGGCAGCTCGCATAGTGCGGATAAAAAAGTACATCAAATTGCGGCTTTAAATGAAGAAGTAAAGGCCTTGCGTAGTCAATTTGTAGACCTGAGATCAGACATTCAACGATTAAAATTGGAGTCGACAATAACAAAAATAGTGGAAAGCAAAGATTTGTTTCCATCGGAAACTCCTCCCAAGAAGATAAAGGTAAAATCAATTAAAGAGTAATGCCAGTGACGGAAAAGAGCATATTAACAAGATTGTATATAGTGGCAGGTTGTCTTTTCCTGTTTGCGGGAGCAGTCCTTTTTAAATTGGTGAGTATTCAATTGGTACATGGCGATAAGTACAAAGCGCTGGCCATGAAGCGCACTGAAAAGGTGTTCACGATTGCCCCAAATCGTGGAAACTTGTATTCCGATGATGGCAGTTTATTGGCCACATCCGTGTCGAGATATACTATTCGTTTTGATGCGGTTACCGTAAGTGATGCCAATTTCAAAGAAAATGTAAAACCACTTTCCGAAGCTCTTGCAAAACTCACAGGCAAAACATCGTCCTATTATCAACAGCTTTTAAGAAAGGCTAGGGTCAATAAAAATAGATATACCCTATTAGCTAGAAATTTGGATTATTCAGACTATATGACCGTCAAGAATTTTCCGCTTTTGAATAAAGGGCCATACAAAGGTGGGTTAATCGTTGAACAAAAAACAGTTAGGGAGCATCCCTTGGGTAAAATAGCTGAACGAAGTGTGGGGTATGAACGAATCAATGATCATGGGAATTATGCAGGGGTTGGGTTGGAAAGAGCTTATGGAGAGTATTTGAGAGGTGAAGAGGGAAAGCGCTTAAAACAGAAAATTGCAAAGGGCCAATGGAAGCCTTTAGGTCAAGAGAATATCGTAGAGCCGAAAGACGGTTATGATGTGTACTCGACCATTGATGTTAACATGCAGGACATTGCGCATCACGCTTTATTAGGGCAATTGGAAAAATACAAGGCTGATCATGGCACTGTAATAGTAATGGAAACCAAAACAGGAGAGATCAAGGCCA
This sequence comes from Maribacter sp., assembly GCA_023141835.1. Lineage (GTDB taxonomy): Bacteria > Bacteroidota > Bacteroidia > Flavobacteriales > Flavobacteriaceae > Maribacter_A. The sequence goes on from JAGLKG010000228.1 coordinate 2,156, forward strand.
TTGCTAACTTGGGAATGACCAAAGAAGGCAAATACTATGAGCGGCTTAACTATGCCATTGGCGAATCCCACGAGCCTGGTTCTACCTTTAAATTAATGAATATAGTTGCTGCCTTGGAGGATAAGGTGATTGATACCAGTACCGTAATTGATACAGAAAAAGGAAGGTGGAAGATTTATGATAGAACAGTAAAAGACTCTAAACATGGCGGTTACGGTAAAATTACGGCTGCAAGGGCTTTTGAAGTTTCTTCAAATATAGCATTCGCCAAAATCGTTCATAACAACTATAAAGACAATCCTGAAAAATATGTTGACCGTTTAAGGAAAATGAACCTTCATCAAGAGTTGGGACTTCCAATAAAAGGCGAAGGTGTACCGGTAATTAGGTATCCAAATGAAAAAGGTTGGTCAGGTATTTCATTGGCATGGATGTCACATGGCTATGAAGTTTCAATGACGCCATTACAAACGCTAACATTCTATAATGCAATTGCCAATGATGGTGAGATGGTAAAGCCTAGGATGATCAAGGAAGTAAAAGAGTGGAATAGAACGGTGCAAAAATTTCAGAAAGAGGTTATTAATCCATCAATATGTTCTAAAGAGACTGCTGCCAAGGTCCAACAACTTTTAAAGAACGTTGTAGAGAAGAAGCATGGTACCGGTCATGGTCTGTATTCCCCAAATTTCTCAATGGCAGGCAAAACAGGTACGGCACAGAAAAATTACGTGTCCAAAGACCGAGATAAATTCGGATATATCTCATCTTTTGCCGGTTATTTTCCTGCTGATAACCCTAAATATTCCTGTATTGTGGTCATTCACGAGCCTGATAAGAGCGTCGGTTATTACGGAGCTGATGTGTCAGGCCCTGTTTTTAAATCAGTGGCGCAAAAAGTGTTTGCAAACAACCCCTTGATTGATGAGGTAGATATGATGAATACCCAAGATGAGGAATTGGATGATTCCTATCAAAGATACTATACAGAAGCCCAGAAGAAATACAATAAGGTTCCCAATGTTAAAGGAATGAGTGGTATGGATGCTATTTCAATTCTGGAAAATTTGGGGATTAAGGTAGAGATAAGGGGTAATGGAAAGGTTAGGAAGCAGTCAATTTCCCACGGCACAGATATTAATAAGGTAGATAAAATCGTTTTGGAACTTTCATGAAGCTATTGAAGGACATATTATATGGAGTTGGTCTTACTGCTGTAAGTGGATCTACCAATGTTATGGTAAATACGCTGTGTTTTGATTCTAGAAATGTGGGATTGGATGATGTGTTCGTTGCCATCAAAGGAACGCTGACCGATGGTCACAAGTTTATTGAAAAGGCCATTGATTCTGGAGCAATAAGTATTGTATGTGAAGAGCTCCCAGATCAACTGGTAAATGGTATCGCCTACATTGAAGTAGATAACGGGAATAAAGCTTTGGCCATAATGGCCTCAAACTTCTATGGTAATCCGTCAAAAAATTTAAAGCTTGTTGCAATAACGGGGACCAATGGTAAGACCACTATAAGTAGTCTTTTGTATCAATTGTTCAAAAATGCGGGGTATAAAGTGGGCCTTATATCTACCATTAAGATCATGGTCGACGAAAAGACATATAAGACAAGTCATACCACACCTGATGCTCTGACCATAAATAAGCATTTAGACCTAATGAACGAAGAAGGAGTAGAATTCTGTTTTATGGAGGTCAGCTCACATGGAATTCACCAAAAAAGAACCGAGGGTTTGGTTTTTGAAGGTGCCATTTTCACCAATTTGTCACACGATCATTTGGATTACCATAAAACCTTTGCAGACTATCGGGATACCAAAAAATCATTGTTCGACAATCTGTCAAAAAGGGCATTTGCACTTACGAACGTAGACGACAAGAATGGTCTGATTATGTTACAGAATACCAAGGCCAAAAAATTCACCTATGCCCTAAAATCATATGCGGATTATAAAGCCCAAATATTGGAGAGTCAATTTGATGGTCAATTGTTGAAGATTGGTGACGATGAGCTTTGGACCAAACTTATAGGCCATTTTAACGCCTATAATGTATTGGCAATCTATGCTACAGCGCAACTTTTGGGACTTGAGAAATTAGAGACCCTTCGTTTGCTTAGTGAATTGGAAAATGTTGATGGAAGATTTCAATATTATATATCAAAAGAAAAAATTACGGCTATAGTTGATTATGCCCATACGCCGGACGCCTTGAAAAATGTGCTTGATACAATCAACACATTGAGGACTGGAAATGAAAACGTCATCACCGTTGTGGGGTGTGGTGGCGATAGAGACAAGTCTAAGCGTCCGGTCATGGGCAATATCGCTTCGCAAATGAGCACTAAGGCCATTTTCACATCGGATAATCCGCGTTCGGAAGCCCCGTCAAGGATAATTGAAGAGATGGAAGCCGGTGTTGAACCCCAAAATGTAAAAAGAACACTGTCGATTGAAAACCGTAAGCAAGCCATTAAAACGGCCTGCCAATTGGCTATCACCAATGACATTATCCTGGTTGCGGGCAAAGGTCATGAGACCTACCAGGAAACCAAGGGAAAACGCGTTGATTTTGATGATTTCAAAATTGTAAAGGATTTATTGAAAAGTTTGAACAAATGACCAATTCCTTTCTCTTAAAAGAAAGGAGGGATTAATATGTATTATGCTGTACTATCTATTTGATTATTTAGAGAAACAATATCAAGTTCCAGGGGCGAGTCTTTTCGGGTTTATCTCCTTTCGGGCGGCAATAGCGGTATTACTTTCTTTGATCTTAGCAACGGTTTACGGCAAAAAAATCATTCTTTTTCTTCAGCGCAAACAAATAGGGGAAAGTATCCGTGAATTGGGACTGGAAGGTCAGGAAAAGAAGGCGGGAACGCCGACCATGGGAGGATTGATCATCATCATGTCCACTTTGATTCCAGTAGTATTATTTGCTGATATTCTTAATATCTATGTAATCCTGTTAATTGTCACCATTATTTGGATGGGGATTATTGGTTTTATTGATGATTATATCAAAATATTCAAAAAAGACAAAAAAGGACTTAAGGGGAGGTTTAAGATATTGGGCCAAGTAGTTTTAGGCCTGATTGTAGGTGCTACCTTGTATTTTCATCCAGAGGTCACCATGCGGGAGCGTAACAAAACGATTATTACCGAACAATATACCATTGAAGAAGTCAAGGGTGAGGATATAAAATCAACCATGACTACGGTTCCGTTTTTCAAAAATAATGAGTTCGATTATGGCGACCTTATCTCATGGGCTGGTGATGGGGCAAAAGAATACGTCTGGTTAATATTCATACCAATGATTATTCTAATCGTAACCGCAGTTTCCAATGGGGCAAATCTTACCGATGGCATTGACGGCTTGGCTGCAGGGACTTCGGCCATCATTGTTCTTACTCTTGGGATTTTCGCATGGGTTTCTGATAATATCTTTTTTTCAGATTATTTGGACATCATGTACATCTCTGGAACAGGAGAGCTTGTTGTTTTCATTGCGGCATTTGCTGGGGCCTTGGTTGGATTTCTGTGGTACAATGCCTTCCCGGCACAAGTATTTATGGGTGATACAGGAAGTTTGGCTATAGGGGGTGTAATTGCAGTAATTGCCATAATTGTTCGAAAGGAAATATTGATTCCCATATTATGCGGAATATTCTTCGCAGAGATTATTTCGGTCATGGTACAGGTAGGGTATTTTAAATATACCAAGAGAATGGTGGGAGTAGGAAAACGAATTTTTTTAATGGCCCCTTTGCATCACCATTATCAAAAGAAGGGATATCATGAAAGCAAAATAGTTACCCGTTTTTGGATTGTAGGAATAATGTTGGCGATTATAACGATTGTGACATTAAAGGTAAGATAAATGGCGAGGTTGGTTATCCTAGGTGGAGGCGAAAGCGGTGTTGGTACGGCCATCTTGGGATTGCAAAAAGGGTTCGAGGTATTTGTTTCGGATAATGGGAAGATTAAGGAAAAATATAAAGACGTTCTTGAACATATTGGGATTAATTGGGAAGAGGAAAAACATTCTGAAGAGAAGATTCTGGATGCAAATATGGTTATGAAAAGTCCTGGGATACCAGACACCGTTCCATTGGTGGTCAGGCTGAGGGAAAAAGGTATTCCGGTGATTTCTGAGATTGAATTTGTGTCGAAATATACCGATGCCAAGGTAATTGGAATTACTGGAAGCAATGGTAAGACCACAACGACTATGCTTACAAACCATATTATAAGGCAAGCTGGGGTGAATGTTGGTATGGCAGGTAATATTGGTGACAGTTTTGCTAAAATGGTAGCAGAGAGAGACCAAGGCCTTTATGTTTTGGAGATTAGCAGTTTTCAATTGGATGGTATTGTTGATTTTAAACCGAGCATTGCCATCATAACCAACATCACTCCAGATCATTTAGATCGCTATGGGTATAAGTTTGAGAATTATGTGGCTTCGAAATTCAGGATTGCAAAGAATCAAACTGAAGAGGATTACCTTATCTATGATGCTGATGATAAAGTGATTACAGAATGGTTGAAGATGAACCCGGTTAAATCCAATTTAATGCCTTTTTCAATTGAGAAAGAGTTGATTCAAGGGGCGTTTTTAAGAAATGGGAAAATAATAATTAAAGTAAATAACGAGACTTTAGAAATGATGGTAAGCACAATGACACTTGAGGGTAAACACAATTTAAAGAACACTATGGCGGCCGCTACGGCAGCCAAACTTGTAGGGATTCGCAAAGAGACTATTCGGGCAAGTATTGCCAATTTTCATGGCGCCCCCCATAGACTTGAAAAAGTGCTAAAAATTCAACACGTACAATATATCAATGATTCAAAGGCAACTAACGTGAATGCGACCTACTTTGCCTTGGATAGTATGAGTGCGCCGACAGTATGGATAGTAGGGGGAGAGGATAAGGGCAACGACTATAAAGAATTAATGCCTTTGGTGCGTGAAAAAGTAAAAGCGATTATTTGTCTAGGGTTGGACAATTCCAAAATAAAGGATGCCTTTGGCAATGTGGTTGATTTAATGGTTGAAACTTTTGCCATGGAAGAAGCGGTAAAAGTCGCTTACAAAATTGCAGACCGTGGTGATACAGTATTGCTGTCACCTGCTTGCGCAAGTTTTGACTTATTTAAGAATTATGAGGATAGGGGTAATCAATTTAAAGAAGCTATTAAAAACCTTTAGTGGTGATGGGACTTTTTAATAATATTCAAGGTGATAAAGCTATTTGGGCCGTGGTTGCACTTTTGGCCTTATTTTCGTTTTTACCTGTTTATAGTGCAAGTAGCAATTTGGTATACGTAGTTGGTAATGGTACTACTACTGGTCATCTTATAAAACATGCACTATTGCTGTTTTTAGGCTTTGGTATTATTTACGGTGTTCATAAAATTCCATCACATTTCTTTAAGGGTCTTTCTTTGATTGCAATGCCAATTGTTTTGGTGCTATTGGTCTTTACACTGGCACAGGGAACCACTATAGATGGGGCTAATGCAAGCAGGTGGATTCGTGTCCCTTTGGTGGGCTTTTCATTTCAAACTTCAAATTTGGCCGCAGTGGTTTTGATGATTTATGTCGCACGGTATTTGACCAAGATCAAGGAAGATGTTATAACCTTCAAAGAAAGTATTCTTCCGCTTTGGCTTCCGGTATTTCTGGTGATTGTACTTATTTTGCCGGCTAATTTCTCGACAGCTGCCATCATTTTTTCAATGGTTCTCTTATTGTGTTTTTTAGGAGGATACCCCATAAAGTATTTATTGGGGATTGTGGGTGTGGGCATGCTATGTTTGACTATTTTCATACTTACGGCAAAAGCAATGCCTGATTTGTTTCCGAATAGGGTAGATACATGGATCAGTAGAATAGAGAACTTCTCAAACCCTGAGGATACGGAGGCCGATTATCAAATCGAAAGGGCCAAAATAGCTGTAGCAACGGGCGGAATTGTTGGGAAAGGAGCGGGGAAAAGTGTTCAAAAGAATTTCTTGCCACAAAGTTCTTCGGATTTTATATATGCGATAATAGTTGAAGAATACGGATTGGTTGGTGGTTTCGTTCTTATGTTTTTCTACTTGCTTTTGCTGTTTAGGATTGTGGTAGTTGCCAATGGGAGCCAGACCATCTTCGGAAAACTCCTGGTATTGGGTGTAGGTCTTCCTATAGTCTTTCAAGCTTTGATCAATATGGCGGTTGCCGTTGAATTGTTTCCGGTTACTGGACAGACATTACCACTGATTAGTAGTGGGGGAACTTCTAGCTGGATGACTTGTTTGGCCATCGGTATAATATTAAGCGTAAGTGTAAAAAGAGAGGTTTCAGAAAGAAAGGTCGCTGAAATCGATGATACGAATCCGTTAGAAGTGTTGAGTGGGCAATTATAGGTTCATACTATCGGGAGGCGGTACAGGAGGGCATATTTATCCCGCAATTGCCATAGCCAACGAGTTGAAAAAAAGACACCCAGAAGCTGAATTTCTGTTTGTGGGCGCCAGGGATAGAATGGAGATGGAAAAAGTGCCACTGGCAGGATATAAAATAGAAGGATTGTGGATTTCCGGGTTACAAAGGAAACTGACCCTAAAAAATTTAATGTTTCCATTTAAACTGATAAGTAGTTTGATCAAAGCTGGTAAAATAGTATCCAAATTTAAGCCCCATGCAGTAGTTGGTACTGGGGGTTTTGCCAGTGGACCATTATTGAAGATTGCCTCGGGCAGGGGAATACCCTGCGTATTACAGGAGCAAAACTCCTATGCTGGGATTACCAATAGACTATTGAAGGATAAGGTAGCCAAAATTTGTGTAGCCTATGACGGAATGGAAGCTTTCTTTCCATCCCAAAAAATAATCAAGACAGGTAATCCCGTTCGAGAGGATTTGGAGAAATTGACAGGTGATAGAAGTGAAGCACTCCATTTTTTCACTTTAGGGGCTTCAAAACCAATACTATTGATTCTGGGGGGAAGTTTAGGCGCTAGACGAATAAATCAGCTCATCGAGAAAAAGTTGGACTATTTCGAAAGATTGGGTATTCAGTTGATATGGCAATGTGGTAAACTCTATTATGAGGATTATAAAAAATACAATTCCGATTCGGTTAAGGTAATGGATTTTATGAATCGAATGGATCATGCCTATACCGCAGCGGATTTTATCATATCTAGAGCTGGCGCAGGTTCAGTCTCCGAGTTGTGTATTGTGGGTAAACCAGTGCTATTTATACCATCCCCGAACGTTGCGGAAGATCATCAGACCAAAAATGCGATGGCATTGGTGAAGGAGCACGCGGCCTTGATGATCATGGAAAAAGATCTGGACAATGAATTTGAACCTGTTTTTTCGAACCTATTTCAATCAGTGCCAAAGCAAGAAGAATTAAAGGTGAATATTAAAAAATTGGCAATGCCGAATGCAGCGAAACATATTGTTGATGAGATAGAAAAATTGGTATTGCATTAGCATGGATTTAAAAGAAATACATAGCGTTTATTTTGTGGGCATAGGAGGTATTGGTATGTCTGCCTTGGCACGTTATTTTAAATTCATGGGCAAGAATGTGGCTGGTTACGATAAGACAAAAACACCACTAACACTCGAATTGACTGGCTTGGGTTTGGATATTCACTACGAAGATGATTTAAATGCAATAGATGGTGTGTTTAAAGACCCTAAAAATACTTTGGTGGTTTATACTCCTGCAGTGCCCAATAGTCATTCAGAGTACAGGTTTTTTCTAGAACAGGGGTTTACAGTGAAAAAACGTTCGGAAGTATTGGGGATAATCACAAAGGACACCTTTTGCTTTGCGGTGGCAGGAACCCATGGAAAGACGACAACTTCTAGTATTCTGGCCCATTTACTCAAAGAAACAGGAACTCCCCTTACAGCATTTTTAGGCGGTATTTCAGAAGACTTTAATAGCAATTTTTTGTTTGAGGGATCAGATTATTCAGTGGTAGAAGCTGATGAGTTTGATCGTTCATTTCTACATCTGCACCCCAATGTGGCTTGTGTAACCTCTATGGATGCCGATCATTTGGACATTTACGGGGATAGTGATGAACTTATCAGGTCATTCAATGATTTCGTGAGACGGATCAAACCAGAAGGAAAACTATTCGTTAGAAACGGTTTACCCTTAAAGGGTACGACATACGGTATCGAAGATGATTCGGATTATTGTATACGAAATTTGAAAATAGAACATGGCGCCTACATTTTTGATTTGGGAACCCCCGACATTACCCTGACGGGGGTTAAATTCAACAAGCCTGGAAGGCATAATTTGCTTAATGGGTTGGTAGCATTTGCAATGGCTATAGAAGCGGGTTCCCCACCCAACAGTCTTGCTAAGGCATTGGAGACATTTAAGGGAGTGCAACGAAGGTTCTCATATAAAATAAAAAGAGATGATTTTGTTTTCATAGATGATTATGCCCATCACCCTACTGAGATAAATGCAGTTTATGAGGCTATTTCAGAAATGCATCCCAATAAAAAAGTATTGGCCATTTTTCAACCGCA
>JAGLKG010000229.1 GCA_023141835.1 Maribacter sp.
AAACGAAATTAATCGTTGGGAAGCTAAGCAACATGGAAATTGTAATAAATTGCTTGCCATATGTCAGTAGCTAATTTTAACTTAAAAGGACTGACCGACGAGGAAGTATTATACTCCAGGTCAAAGTATGGCCAAAATAAACTTCATTATAAAAAAGAGAATACCTTTTTCAAGATTGTCAAAAACTTGAGTAAAGAACCCATGGTCATCCTACTCCTGATAACATCAATTATCTATTTTATAGTAGGTGATATTGGCGATGGCATTTTTCTTTCAGTGGCCATTCTGTTGGTTTCTACTGTTTCATTGTACCAAGATTCCAGAAGTAGGAATGCACTTGAAAAATTAAAGACAATCAGCCAACCTTTTTGCACCGTAATCAGAAATAGCCGAGTCATAGAAATACCCATTGCCGATGTTGTTATGGGTGACTATCTCATGGTTGAAGAAGGGGTAACCATAGCTGCTGATGGAATCATTATACATTCGAACGATTTTTCAATAGATGAATCGATTCTCACAGGAGAATCCTTATCTGTATATAAGGATAAAACAAAAAAGGAAAATAACATCTATCGAGGAACTACTGTTATCAGCGGATTGGCCATTGCCAACATCACAGCCATTGGCAATAAAACCCAAATAGGAGAAATTGGCAAAAGCCTCGAAACGATAGATGAGGAAAAGACACCACTTGAAGTTCAAATAAATAGTTTTGTAAAAAGAATGGCGGCTGTTGGGATTTTGGTTTTCCTAATAGTCTGGATCATAAATTATTTTAACTCCTACAATGTTCTCGATAGTTTAATTAAGGCGCTTACCCTTGCCATGAGTATTCTTCCTGAAGAAATTCCTGTGGCCTTTACCACTTTCATGGCATTGGGAGCATGGCGTTTAATGAAAATGGGGGTTGTTGTGAAAAAGATGAAAACGGTAGAGACTTTGGGAAGTGCTACAGTCATATGTGTTGATAAAACAGGTACCATTACCAAAAACAAAATGGATCTAGCAAAATTATTTGTCATGGAATCCAATTTAATTTTAGATCCAAAAGATATCTTTGGTAGAAAAGAAAAAGAACTTTTGAAATTGGCCATGTGGGCCAGTGAACCCATTCCGTTCGACCCAATGGAAATAGCCCTACATGATGCCTATTCCAAAATAATAAAAACCGATGAACGGCAAAAATTCAAAATGGTACAGGAATATCCCTTGGGGGGCAATCCTCCAATGATGACACATATCTTTGAGGATTCCTTTGGGACTCGAATTATCGCGGCGAAAGGTGCACCTGAGGCTTTTCTTAAAACAGCAAATTTAACAATAGTTGAAAAACACCAAACACAGAATGCCATTACCAAACTAGCCAAAGAAGGATTTAGATTATTAGGTATTGCCGAGGCAAATTTTAAGGGTCGTAGTTTTCCAACAACGCAACAGCAATTCAATTTTCAATTCAAGGGAATTGTTGCTTTTTATGATCCTCCAAAAGATAATATAAAAAAAGTATTTAGTGATTTTGAAGCAGCCGGGATAACCGTGAAAATTCTCACGGGTGACAATCCTATAACTACCACGGCGATAGCAAAACAGATTCAATTCAAAGGGAATCATGAACTTTTGGACGGAAACGACTTATTTAAATTAGAAGGTTCAGCTTTACAAAAAGCAATTGATGACATTCATATTTTTACCCGAATGTTCCCTGATGCCAAATTAAAAATTATTGAAGCCTTAAAATCTAAAGGCGAAATTGTTGCTATGACGGGCGATGGTGTCAACGATGGCCCGGCCCTCAAAGCTGCACACATTGGAGTGGCTATGGGGCAAAAAGGCACAGAAATCGCCAAACAATCGGCTACATTGATTTTATTGGAAGATGACCTATCTAAGATGGTGGATGCTGTCGCTATGGGTAGAAAAATCTATGCCAATCTTAAGAAAGCTATACAATACGTAATATCCATACATATCCCTATTATACTTATAGTATTTCTTCCTCTGGCCCTACGATGGACATATCCCAATATTTTCTCTCCAGTGCATGTGATTTTATTAGAGTTAATTATGGGACCCACATGTTCTATAATTTACGAAAACGAGCCTATGGAAAAACATACCATGAACCAAAAACCTAGACCCTTTACCAGTACCTTTTTTAAATGGAAAGAATTAATTACCAGTATTGTTCAGGGGTTGTTGATAACAGTAGGCGGCCTGTTCATTTATCAATATGCTGTTTGGCAAGGATACAACGAGCCCGTTACTAGGACAATGGTCTTTACAGTACTTATCTCTGCCAATATATTCTTAACCTTGGTCAATCGTTCGTTTTACTATTCTATATTTACCACTATGAAATATAAGAACAATTTGGTGCCGCTTATTATCGGGATTACGATAGTAATCACAGGTTTATTGATCTTCGTTGATTCGCTGACCCATTTCTTTGAATTTGAAACTTTGAACCTTTCGCAACTGGCCATAAGTATCGCTACAGGATTACTATTTGTAGTATGGTACGAGTTCGTAAAATGGACAAAAAGAGTCAGAGTCAAAAGAAATTAGTTGTCGGTGATAAATCAATCAACTATAATTGTTACTTAAAACTTACTATTTCCTTTTTTCCAAATTCAAACGAAGTACTACCAAATTGATATGGATTTAGGTATCACTACTTTTAGTGGGCCTTGGCAAGACTTCCTCTGGAAATGGAAATAAAATGGTCGAATTCTTTTCTGCAGCAATATTCGATAATGTCTGATATAACCTCAATTTGATGGCCGAAGGGGATTGATCTATAAGTTTCCCTGCCTCAAGTAATTTTCCGGCTGCCTGTTCCTCGGCCAAAGCTAAGATTACCCTTGCTCTCCTAGAACGTTCTGCTTCAGCCTGATTGGCCATCATTCTTCTCATATTTTCGGGCAATTGAATATCTTTTATTTTCACATCCATAATTTCGATGCCCCATTCATGGGTTTCTTGTTCCACAATTCTCTTTATATTCTTGCCCATTTCCTCTCGTTTAGACAAAATGGTATCCAACTCCACTTTACCACAAACATCCCTCAGTGCCGCCTGTGCAAGTTGGGTTATGGCGAAAGAGAATTCCTCAACTTCCAATACGGCTTTTTCAGGGTCTGTAATCCTAAAAAAAACCACACCATCTATACTACAAGGCACGTTATCCTCGGTCATTACTTCTTGAGATACCACATTGATGGTGATGACCCTGATATCAACAATTTGAATAGTTTCTACAATGGGGATAATCCATCTGAAACCTGGTTGTAAGGTTTTAATATACCTCCCAAAACGAAACTTTAGGGCTCTTTTATACTCAAAAACAATTCGAATTCCGGCGAATGCCAAAACTACAATGACTACAACGAATAAAGTTAGTGGATTCATAGTTTTTATATTTAGGTTAAGTGTAATCCCAATCTTCTACAAACAGCTAGAAAAAAGAATGAAAACTCAAATGCCGAAGACGGTTTACAACGTAAAATGTCCGATATAAAAAAAGGTTGCGAAACCTTTCTTTTTGGTATATCACCATTCTTTTAAAGTTACAAAAAATATTATTGGATTCAAAACGTAAACCACTCAAAATTCATCAATTACAGTTTCATCCAGATGATATTATTTTACAAAAAAAGATGAATTAATTTGCTCATGTATTAATCCCTCCAATATGATTCAAATCATTGCCACGTACTACTAATTCAAATTACTTTGTTGAAAATCGAAATTGTGTTTTGGCCTGTTTTTTTTATCCTTATAATTGCCTTCGTCATCTATTTGTTGTTGGCACCGGTTATTTTGCTTGTTGACACCAATTCTAATGAATATTATCTTCGAATATGGGGTTTGGCAAAAGCCTATTTGGAAATTGATGAGAAAAAACTGCTACGTATTTGTATAAAGGTGTTTTTTTTAAGATTTTATTTTTATCCGTTTCTATCAGGAAAATCCAAAAAAAAGAAAAGGACAATCAGCAAGGAACAAAAGAGGTATGTATCTAAGAAGAATATTGGTAAAAGTCTACGGGTGTTGCAAACGTTCAAAGTAAAAAGATTTTTCATCGACATGGATACCGGAAATTGTATTTCCAATGCCAAATTGTATCCTGCGTTCACTTTTTTAAATTATCATATTGGACACTTCAACATCAATTTTGAAGGAAGAAATGAATTGGCACTCCATATACAGAACAGGCCAATCTATATTATAAAATCACTTATTAACCCTTAAAAAACAGCATTATGGAATTACATTTTGAAGAATTATTGCAAAAAGTAATGGATTTCATAAAATCCGAAGCCAAAACAGAGACTATAGTTGGCGAACAATTTGATTTGGGAGAATTCAGATGTGTACCAGTTATAAAAGTAGGTATGGGCTTTGGTTCCGGTGGTGGCGAAGGTATCGAACCTAAAAAAGGTAAAGGCCAAGGAGGCGGGGCAGCTGCTGGTATGGGAATAGAACCTATTGGGTTCTTGGTAACAAAGGGCGAGAATATATCTTTTCTTGAAGCAGGAAAAACCCACGGACTCAGCGCAGCCTTTGAAAAAATACCCGATCTTATTGAAAAGTTGGCCAACCAGAGGTACAAGGAAAAAGAAGAAGAAGAACTGGTATAAACCATCTAGTAGTCATTAAAAGACCAGATCGGATAAAATAATTCGGTCTGGTTTTTTATTTGGCTAGGTATTCATTAAAGTGAAAACCCTGTGGTGGATGAGAGAATTTGTTTCATTTCTTTCGTGGTTGTCGCATCTATTAGATTTAAGGCCCTGACATCAACAATGGGCAGTTCAAATGATATAAGTCATTGTGCCAATCTAACATTCTATATACTTTAACCTCAGGTAAAACTACATCATGAAAGGTTCCTTAAACTTGGGGAAAGTATCTGGCATAAAAATTAAAGTGCATTGGACATTTTTATTTATACTTATTTGGGTTGCTTTTGTGGAAATTAATTCGGGTGGCAACTTACAAGCAGTTCTGTTCAATATTGCCCTTATTTTGGTGGTGTTCTTATGTGTGGTGTTCCATGAACTGGGGCACGCATTAACAGCCCAACATTTTGGCATAAAAACAAAACAAATAACACTACTCCCTATTGGTGGAATAGCAAGTCTTGAAAAAATACCTGAAGAACCTAAACAAGAGCTTTTGGTAGCAATTGCAGGACCTTTAGTAAATATCGCCATAGCATTGATTCTATACTTTATTATTCCTGTACAACAGTTTCTGGCCAATAATTTGACGAACATCTTAGAAAATTTAAATGCACTTACTCTCGCAAATTTCCTCTTCTATCTTTTCACTATCAACGTAATACTCGTTATTTTTAATCTTATACCTGCATTTCCTATGGATGGCGGCAGGGTTTTAAGGGCTCTTTTAGCTATGAAATTAGGGCGAGTGAAGGCTACCCAAATTGCAGCAAGTATAGGACAGTCAATTGCCATTGTATTTCTATTATTGGGAATGCTTTATAACCCATTCTTAATCCTGATTGCCTTATTTGTTTTTGTGGGCGCCTATGGCGAGAACAAAATGGTGCAATCATTAGAGCTACTAAAAGGGCATACGGTAAGTGAAGCTATGCTAACCAATATTACCCTTTTAAAACCCAATGATACACTGGAAAGAGTAAAAGACCTGATTCTTTCAGGTACTGAAAAAGACTTCATAGTTGAGCAAGGTGGTACACCTTTGGGTATTCTAATGAAAACTGATGTCATTAAGGCTTCGAATAATCCAAATTTGTTAGTAAGTGATATTATGAAAACCTCATTTAAAGAGATTTTATTTAATGATAAACTTAGGAACGTACTTAGTTTGGTTGAACTCCACAAGGGTCACTTTTTCCCAGTTATGGATACCAACAAAAAACTTGTTGGGGCTATTGACATGACCAACATCAATGAATTTATACTGTTTCAATCCAAGTTGGATTACTGAGTTTTATTTCAAAAAACCAAAATATTTCGACGAGTGATTAAGATCATTTCATATGTACTTTCCCTTGGATATTTTAGCGTCATTATTCATCTTAAAAAATATATCATGGCAGTATTGAAAGTTATCGAAATATTAGGAAACTCCACGGTCAGTTTTGAAGATGCCGTACAAAAAGTTGTGAGCGAAGTATCTAAAACAGTAAAAGACATTAAATCTGTTTATGTTCAAGATATGCAGGTCACAGTTAAAAACAATACAATTTTAGAATACAGGGTTAATACAAAAGTTAGTTTTGGGATTTTGGAAGAGTAATTTTTCTATTATTTAGTTTATTTTGGGAAAGTATCATGGACGGTGGATTTTCGCCTTTCTAGATTTCCGACGCTATATTTTAACGTATGTCCCTTCTAATAATCCAATCGCCTCTAAATCCGAAACCTCGTGAAATTCCCGATAGAATTGTCCCACAGCATGAAAATTATTAGGAATTTCCAAGCAAACTACCTTATGCACATCCTCGGAATCTTCCAATTTACGAATTGCTGATGGAGGGGCAACCGGAATAGCTACCACAATTTTGTTCGGATACTGCATTTTTATTAATTCTATGGCAACTAAAATGGTGTTACCTGTGGCTATACCATCATCCACGATGATAATTATTTTATCTCTCAGCTTTTGCCGAGCAATTTTTTTGTGATATTGATTGTGCCTAGATTTTAACTTTTTTCGAAGTCTGCGGGTTTCTTCTTCAATATAGCCTTGGGTAACCCCACTATCATCGCTGAGTATTCTGTTTTCTAGACTTATTGCCCCTATGGCATATTCTTTATTGAAAGGATGTCCAATTTTTTTTGTGAGAACAATATCCAAAGGGGCATTAAGTGCTTTTGCAACCATATACCCAATAGGCAAGCCTCCCCTTGGAATAGCCAATACCACCACCTTCTTGTTCTTATATTCATTTAGCTTTTCAGCCAAATGAATTCCTGCATCTATCCTATCTTTGAACATTTTTTTTGATTTAAGTTATATGAACTACTTTATAAACCATTTCGCAGCTATCTCTGCCCCTTGATTCAACTTCTTTGGATACATCTATTGATCTTGTTGAGGTTATATTATTTTTCTAATTGCTTTTTCAACTATCATCTCTTGATAACATATAATATGGTCTAATTTACCGACCTAATATTGCTGTACTAAACAAATTACCCTATAAATGTCCTGATAAAGGCATCGGCTCTGAAGTAATATTCCTCTTATGAAATCTCAATATTGGAGTTGTGCCATATGTCTTCATTCGTAACATCAAATCGCGATGCCATATACTTTTCATAAGACTATGACCTTCCCTTTCTAACATTCCCAAAATATCGGGACTCGTTTCGTCCAAATACTGCCTCAAAGTGTAGCCTTCCCCTTTTTCTAGTTAATTTTGAGGTGATTTCTCCTTCTTTTTCTGTCGTTCTAATTTATTAAAATATCCCCGGGTAAGAAAGTTATGTTTTAGAGCTTCCATATTTTCGTTAAACCTAATTGAACCTTCTTCTATATTTTTAATAGTGGTTTTTAAACTATTTACCAGCAATGTATCCGTGGCCAAATAATTTAGCCCCCCCTTTCCTTCTTTTATTTCTGCAACCACATTGCTCAAGTTCGAGGTCATCGTGTAAATTCCAGTACTTGATCTTTCAAGATTGGTAATGATATCTTGCATTTTTGTTCCGCTTACGGTATCACTTAAAAACACTCCCGCTATGCTTTTATCAAAATTTATCCGTTTTACAATATTATTCAGCTCCTGTATTGTGTTATTTGCCTCGTAACTGGCATTTTTGAGGTTTTTTATTGTTTGTTTTAGATCCATAGCCATTAGGGTATCATTCAGTAACCTACCCAAAGTCCCCTTACCTTTGGTCATAGCCTGGGTAACCTTTAACAGATCAGCGGTTAAAATCGCTGCATTTTCACTGGTGGTATTTAGTGTGCTAAGAATGTCTTGTGAGGCTATTCGACTGTACGATTGCAGTTCATCTCCCGGACTGATAAAGGTGGTTGTACCTTCGCCAGGAATAATATTCAAAATCATACTGCCCACAAGACCATCAGAACCAATTGTAGCAATGGCATCTTTACGAATATGATCCAACATTTTGTCTTCAATAAGCATATTTACCATTATGGTCGTATCATTTATCATATCAATAGCCTTAACCGTGCCCACATTTATGCCCGAAAAACGAACATTATTCCCTTTTTCGAGTCCGTTGGCATTGTTGAAAACCGCACTTATATTAAACGTCTTTCCAAACATATTCTGGCGGTTACCAATTAAATAGGCCGCGAATACCAATAACAGTGTTCCAATACTTACAAAAATCCCTAATCGCAAATTCTCTAAAGTTGTTTTTACCATGATATTATCTTTTAAAAAATGCTTCTACTTTAGGATCTGATGAGCAGGATAATTCGGTATAAGTGCCTTCCACATAGTTTATGCCATCGACCAAAAGTATCATTCGCTCAGAGATGACCCGTGCACAATCTACATCATGGGTTATAATCAATGAGGAGGTGCCGTATTTTATCTGAATACTTCTCATGAGCTCAATTATCTCCTTGGCGGTAATAGGATCCAAACCACTTGTTGGTTCATCATATAATATAATTTTAGGTTTTAAGATTAAAGTCCGAGCTAATGCCACCCGTCTTTTCATTCCTCCAGAAAGTTCAGAGGGCATTAAATCTAATGCCTCCGCAAGACCTACATTTTCCAATGCCTCCAATACCATGGGAGTCGTATCCCTAATCGCTCCCAATTTTTCTCTGTGGCGCCGCATGGGAAACTCTAAATTCTCACGAACGGTCATTGAATCATACAATGCGCTTCCCTGAAATAAAAAACCAATATCAGATCGCAACTCATCTAAAGATTGCCTATTCAATGTATTAATTTCTCTTCCCAATACGGCGATATATCCACTATCAGGTTGTATTAATCCCACCAAACATTTGATCATTACAGATTTACCGGAACCCGACTTACCCATGACCACTAGGTTTTCTCCCGAGTACAATTTCATATTGAATCCATTAAGGACTTGGTTGTCTCCAAAACTTTTGAATAGATCTTTAATCTCAATTACAGTTTTCCCCATATCTTGAGGCTTTTCTAAATTTATAATTTCAGTCTGTTCTTTCATTTTATAGATCATAAAAAATATCTGAAACGAATACCGATATAAAATCAACAAAAAACAAAAGAAGCGATGCCATAACCACTGCGGTATTCGCAGCCACACCAACCCCTGCAGTTCCTTTTTTGGTATAATACCCCTTATAACAACCTACAAGGCCAATAGTAAATCCAAAGAAAAAAGATTTAACAGTTGCCGGCACTAAATCAGCAAATTCCAGCGCATCAAACACAGTATTAAAATAAAGTTGATAAGAGACATTACCTTTGATATTTTCAACCAATGCAGATCCATAAAGTGCAACTAAATCACCAAATACAACCAACAAAGGTAGCATGAGTGTGGTAGCTGCAATTCGAGTGACGACGAGATATTTATAAGGATTATTTCCTGATACTTCCATGGCATCAATCTGTTCAGTTACTCGCATTGACCCTAACTCTGCCCCAATTCCAGAAGCAATACGACCTGCGCATATTAGAGCGGTAATGACAGGGCCTATTTCACGAACAATGGAAATTCCTACCATATTAGGCATCCAAGAAACGGCTCCAAATTCTATAAGGGTAGGTCTAGACTGTAGGGTAAGCACCAATCCGATTATGAACCCTGTTACCCCAACCAACATAAGCGATTTAAGGCCCATATTATAACATTGTCTGAAAAGCTCTTTAAACTCCCAGGGTGGTTTCAGTACTTCTTTAAAAAATCGTGTAGCAAAAAAAGATAGCTCTCCTATTTCTATGAAGAACAGTTTAAGCTCCGTAATAAATTGATAATGGCGTGCCATCTCGTGATACTTAAAAAAGTATTATTCAAATATAGCATGCATTCCATTCACGATAAATGATTATGATCATATTAGAACTTTAGCCATTTGACAAACCCTTAACCAAATGATTTTGCTCATTTCG
>JAGLKG010000023.1 GCA_023141835.1 Maribacter sp.
TCATCGCGGTTAAAATAAACCTGAATGCGGCCTTCGCTGTCCTGTAACTCGGCGAAGGAAGCTTTCCCCTGGATTCTTCGTGACATTAACCTGCCCGAAATGACCACTTTTTTTCCTTCTTCGTAGTTCTCCTTCACGCTTTTTGAAGTAGCATCTACAGGATATAGTGCTGCCGGATATGGGTCAATGCCCATTTCCCTTAATTTGATCAATTTTTCCCTTCTAATGATTTCTTGTTCCGAAAGTTGCATGTACTGGTGATTAAGGCTGCAAATATAGGTAGTCTGGGCAAATCTATCAATCCAATAATCGGAATATTGATTTTGGGGTAACACTTTGCTTTTAGCTGTAACAAATTGGGTAATTTAGCGTCAAACAAGTACATCAATCAAAAAATCCTACTACTATGAGTTTTATTCGTGTGCTTTTGGCCATTCTTTTCCCTCCTTTAGCTGTTATTGGTAAAGGGTGCGGTTCTTTTTTAATTGTTTTGCTTTTAACATTTTGCGGATGGGTTCCAGGTGTAATCGCCGCCCTTGTTATCCTAAACAATCCTAATTAATATTTATAGGTTTATAGTTCGTTTTTGGTCATTACTTGGGGTATTTGCGGTAGTGTTTTCATGCAATTTTACAGAGGAAATTTATTTGAACGATGATGGTTCCGGTAAAATATTAATCAATTTTGACGGTTCGGAAATGATGGATATGGCGGGTGATGAAATGATGCAGGGCAACGAAAAAGCGATTGATTCAATCGTATCTTTCAAAGCTTTTCTTGAAGAAAAGAAAGATAGTATTGCCACATTACCTTTGGAGGAGCGGGCAAAGCTGAAAAAGTTAGAGCCCTTTAATCTGCATATGATCATGAATCCAGAGACTATGGAAATGAAGTTTGATATGTATAGCGAATTTCAAAAGGTCAGTGAGGTAAACGATGCGTTCAATGCTTTCCAGAATGCCAATAGTATGGGTCCTGGCTCGAAAAATCGCGGGCCATCAACCGGTGTGGGAAATCAGGGCACGGAGGTTGATTATTGGTTCAAATCGGGGACTTTTAAACGAACTACAAAATAGTGGATAGCGTTCTTAAAAAACAGAGTCTGGACAGTCTACAAGGAGCGGAAATGTTTCTGGGTAGCTCTACCTATAAATTAAAATACCATTTTCCAAGAAAGGTTAAATTCTCAACGGCGGAAACGGCTACTTTCAGTGCAGACGGCAAGACCTTGTTTTTTGAGGTTAGTTTTCTTTCATACCTAAAAAACCCCGACACCTTGAATATTGAGGTTGAGCTTGAAGATTAGAACCCAAGATATAGACTTTGTATCTTTGTGCCAATGAATAAAAAAGTTGCGCTTCAGGATCTTGGACTAAAGGACTATAAGGAGACTTGGGACTACCAAGAGCTTATATTCCAAAACACAGTTGACCTTAAAATAAAAAATAGAAGGGAAAACTCCGAATTGCCAACTCCCAACCATTTTCTTTTTGTTGAGCACCCACACGTTTATACTTTGGGGAAAAGCGGAAATATGGATAATTTATTGATTGATGAACAAATATTGGCCGAAAAAGACGCTAAATTCTATAAAATAAATAGGGGTGGTGATATCACTTACCACGGTCCTGGACAAATTGTTGGATATCCTATTTTGGATTTGGATAATTTTTTTACCGACATTCATAAATACCTCAGATTATTGGAGGAAATGGTTATTTTGACGCTGGCAGAATATGACTTAAAAGGAGAACGCTCAGTTGGAGAAACTGGAGTTTGGATCGATGTGGGTACACCCTTTGCCCGAAAAATATGCGCCATGGGTGTACGGGCAAGTCGTTGGGTTACAATGCATGGTTTTGCCTTGAATGTAAATTCCGACTTGGGTTATTTTGATTTAATGATTCCATGTGGAATAAAAGGAAAATCCGTTACCTCCTTAAATGTTGAATTGGGTAGAAGAACCGTTGACATGGACGAGGTCAAGGAAAAGTTATTAAATCATTTCGCCAAACTCTTTGAGGCTGAGATTATTAAGCAAAAA
>JAGLKG010000230.1 GCA_023141835.1 Maribacter sp.
AAGGCAAATTTAATACTCTGTATATTGCCAGCGCCGTAATTTATTATTGCGATTCTCATCCTATTTCTTCTATGGTTCCCATTCTATTTTGGCTTGCCTTTGGGTACCTATGTTTCAATGTACACACTACAATACTCCCTTTGTGGAAGGCAAAACCATTTTTTCAACATCCCTTTTTACTGCCATTTTAATGGCCTTGGCAAAAGCCTTGAAAATAGCTTCTATCTTATGGTGCTCATTTGAACCTTCTGCTTTGACGTTCAAATTGGCCTTAGCGCCATCAGTAAATGACTTAAAAAAATGATTGAACATCTCGGTGGGCATTTTACCTATCATCTCTCGTTTGAACTCCGTTTCCCAAACCAACCAATTACGTCCCCCAAAATCTATCGCCACTTGAGCCAAACAATCATCCATTGGCAAGCAAAAGCCATAACGTTCAATGCCCAATTTACGGCCCAATGCTTTTTGAAATACTTCACCTAAAGCAATGGCCGTATCCTCAATGGTGTGGTGTTCATCAACTTCAAGATCCCCTGTGACCTTAATTTCCAAGTCCATTTGTCCGTGTCTGGCCAATTGATCCAGCATATGGTCAAAGAATGCTATTCCAGTATCAATATTCCCGACACCTTTTCCATCAAGGTTCAGTTTGATGTAAATATCAGTTTCATTGGTTTTTCGAGTTATCTCGGAAACCCTTTCCTTTAATTTCAAAAACTCATATATTTTTTCCCAATCGCTACTCTCTAAAGCGATTATATCGTCTAACTCTTCTCTTTTTACGGTAATTTCGACGGTTCCTAGATTGGTATTGTCATTAATGAATATACCTTTGGAGCCCAAGTTCTTGGCCAGTTCAATATCGGTCAGTCGGTCTCCTATGACAAAGGAATTTACCAAATCGTATTCATCCGAAAAATAATCAACAAGTAGAGCAGTTCCCGGTTTCCGCGTATTCGCATTCTCACGAGTAAACGTCCTATCCAAGAATACCTTGTCAAATACCACACCTTCATTTTCGAAGGACTTAAGTATAAAGTTGTGCACAGGCCAAAAGGTCTCTTCAGGAAAAACATCCGTTCCCAACCCATCTTGATTGGTTATCATGACCAATTCATAGTCCAGTTCCCTAGCAATCTTGCCCAAATAGGTGAAGGCCTTCGGGTAGAATATCATCTTTTCAAAGGCGTCGATTTGTTCATCCGCAGTTTCTTTTATGATGGTACCGTCCCTATCTATGAAGAGTACTTTCTTTCCCATTAGTCTATCTCTTTTAAGGTATTTATAAGTCTTAAATTCTCTTTTGAAGTTCCCACAGTTAGCCGCAACGTATTCTCGCATAGGGGCTGTGAAGATCTATTTCTTACCACGATTCCCTTTTCTAATAATTGTTGATATCGTTTATTGGCATCATCAACCCGGATTAAAATAAAATTTGCATCAGAGGGGTGAATTTCCAAAACATAATCAACTTCACTCAACGCTTTAAACAAAGCTCTTTTTTGATTCAATATTTCAGCAACTTCAGTTTGTAACAAACCTTTCTTACGTACTTGCTCTAGTGCTCGTTCTTGCGTAAGCTCATTTACATTATATGGTGGCTTTATTTTATTCAATATGGAAATTATTTCTGGGGAAGCACAACATATTCCCAGCCGAATTCCGGCCATACCATATGCTTTTGACAAGGTTTGGGTAACTATTAAATTAGGAAATTCAACCATTCTTTTAAGCCAGCTTTCTCTTTCGGAGAAATCAATATAAGCTTCATCGATCACTACCAATCCATTAAATTTGAGCAGTATTTCCAAAATTGCCTTTGTATCAAAACTATTTCCTGTAGGGTTGTTGGGTGAGCAAATGAATATTATTTTACTATTTACATTTACAGCTTCCAGAATTTCAGAAACATTTAATCCAAATTCAGGGGAAAGCAATACTTCCCTATTTTCAATGGCATTGATCCCTGATAGCACTTTATACATACCATAGGTTGGTGGCAAAGTGATTATATTATCTATACCGGGTTCACAAAAAGCCCTAAAGATAAGGTCAAGCACCTCATCACTACCATTACCAAGCAATAGGTTTTCTACCTTAATACCTTTTCTCTCTGCCAAAATAGTCTTAAGGTTATACTGTTGTGGGTCTGGATAACGGTTAATCCCATTCTCAAACGGATTTTCATTGGCATCCAAAAACACCATGTTGCCGCTCGATGTTTCTTTAAATTCATCGCGTGCAGACGAATATGGCTGTAACTCTTTTACATTTTCCCGAACTAGATTATTTATATCAAATTTTTCTTTCTCTTCCATCTTCATAAAGGTCTAGACTCCGCTCTATCTAACAGTATGATAATTATTTTAAACTTTCAAGTCTTAGGGTTACCGAATTTTTATGTGCTAGCAAACCTTCGGCTTCGGCCATTAATTCTATCGTCCTACCAATTTCCTGAATACCCTCAGCAGATATTTTTTGAAAAGTCATACTTTTCATAAAACTATCCAGATTTACGCCACTATATTGCTTTGCATAGCCATTCGTAGGTAAGGTGTGATTGGTACCAGATGCGTAATCTCCAGCACTTTCCGGAGTATAGTTTCCGATAAAAACAGAACCGGCATTCTCAATTTGGTCTATAAATGACTGTTCATCCTTTACACAAAGAATATAATGCTCTGGGCCATATTCATTAATCAGGTCAATAGCTGTTTGATTCTCTTCCACAAATATTAATTTGCTATTAGAAATTGCCTGTTTAGCAATATTCTTTCTTGGCAACTCTTTTATCTGAGCTTCAATTTCATTTCCTACGGCTTCTATCAGGCCTTTTGAAGTGGTAACCAAAATAACCTGGCTATCCGCGCCATGCTCAGCTTGGCTCAACAGGTCAGATGCTACAAAAGAAGCATTCGCCGAATCATCGGCCATAACCAAAAGCTCGCTTGGTCCTGCGGGCATATCAATGGCTACACCATATTTAGTTGCAATTTGCTTAGCAACTGTAACATATTGATTGCCAGGGCCAAATACTTTATAAACGGCTGGAACACTTTCGGTTCCGAAAGTCATACCCGCAATGGCCTGAATTCCGCCTACTTTGAATATTTTGGTCACCCCGCACAAATGAGCCGTATACAAAATAGCTGGATGTATTTTCCCTTCCTTATTGGGTGGGGAGCATAAGATAATCTCTTTGCAACCAGCAATATTGGCAGGCACTGCAAGCATTAAAATGGTCGAAAACAAAGGGGCGGAACCTCCAGGAATATACAGTCCCACTTTTTGTATCGGTCTTTTTTCCTGCCAACACTTTACCCCGTGTGCCGTTTCTACTTCAACTCTAGAAGTTCTCTGAGCTTCGTGAAATATTTCGATGTTCTTTTTCGCCATTGAAATGGCGTTTTTCAATGCTTCACTCACAAGGGAAGAGGCATCGTTGATTTCGGTGCTTGAAACTACCATAGAATCTAACACGGCCCCATCGAACTTTTGAGTATATTTTTTCAAAACAGAATCCCCATACTTTTCAACCTCCAAAAAAATATCGTTTACAATGCCTTCAATATCAGATACTGTTTGGGTTGGACGCTTTAAAATGTCCTTCCAGGCTTCTTTCTTTGGGTTATATATTGTATTCATCTTCTTTCTTTTCCTATTCTGATCAGTCTTATACCTATTAGGTTTATAAAACCTGACAGGTCTTTCAAAATCATAAAACCATTTTCTCGATCGGGCACACCAAAATACCTTCAGCCCCAGCCTGTTTCAACTCATCTATGACCTCCCAGAATTTATCTTTATTGATAACCGTATGTACAGAGCTCCAACCATCTTCGGCCAAAGGCAATACTGTTGGACT
>JAGLKG010000231.1 GCA_023141835.1 Maribacter sp.
AAAAAGCCCTGACGGTACCGTCAGGGCTTTTTTTGTTTGAAAAGGTTCTCAAGGACAAAAGAAAATAGTAAATCCCTGTTATATCGCTCTATAAGCACTCGAATACGCTTACCTTCTCTCTCGTCGAGCATGTGCGTAATTTCTTGAATCTTATAGGTATGGATACTCTTGCCATTTACAGCAAGTATAACATCACCTTCTCTTAGTCCCGCACTTTCTGCTGGGCTACCTGCCCTAATCCCTGAAACCACAATTTCCGGAACTAAACTCAACCTTGTTTTTTGCTCAAAGAGTATTTGAACATTACCAAACGAACCTTCATTATCCTTCACCACCCCACGACCATCGGTTATGCGCTCAGAGACATACCTAACACCATCGTGTTGAAGTGTTATTCCACTCAAATTATAGTGAAAAGGAGATTTGTAGTTTCTATTCTTCCTAATTGTGATTTTTTGGTTTGTATAATCAAAAACAATATTGAAACGTTTAAGCACTTCACCACCAACACTACCGTTTCTATTTCCAAGATTTTTGATGGCACCAAATGATTTCGCATCGGGAAATGCTGCCTTGGCATCCCTGAGAGCAAAACTCCCAAGTTTAATACTATTGACCCTGGTTCGTTTTCCAAAAATATTTCCACTCAAACCCCTGCCAAGAAATTCATCATAATACTGATCAGGAATACCAATGTCTTCATCTTCAAAAAGCCAAATGGCATCGCTACTACCTGTATCAACCAACAGTCTAACAGGTACATTATCAGAGTTGTCCATAAAAACATGCGCATTTACATAGGCCTTGTTCTTAACAATCGACAAGGGTAAGGTTTCGCCTTTTTTCTTACTTTCATAAACATAATGTTCAGGGTCATAAAACTTGATGATTTTGGAACCGTAATTAATGTCCACAATAAAATCCCTAAACAAATCATACCCAATAATACCATGAATCGGAATGCCCAATGTAGGAGAGAAATTAAGCTCCTTATCCAAAACCACGTACAACAATTGGCTTTGATTCTCTATGCTTTTGATTTTGAAGGCATTACCACTTGAGCTTAATGCCTTAATCGGTTCACCTTCTCCCAACCCTCTTATGGTTATTTCAGAGACATTATTTATCTGAAGGGAATCTTGATCTGTGATATTGAACAGGATGGGTTTATTTACTCCAGAATCCAGAACAAAAGACAACTCGCTGCCATTTACTTCAACCGGAATGATAATTAGATTATTTATTAACTGGAATTTTACTTTCTGATGTTTCTGACCCGTAGGCAAATCATACTGTTGTGCTATTCCAAAAAAAGGAAAACACAATATCATCAAAACAAAAAATACTTGAAATCGCCTCAATATTCCTCTTATTTACTGAATGTCACTACTTCAATTTACAATTATTTTTTGTTGAAGCATAGTTAATTAACATATTTACAACACATTAAATAAACCTAACTACTGTTGTATTGTCCATAATGATTTCCCATTTTTGTGATAAATTCTAAAGTCTATGCCCTCCATATCTAACAAAGGAATTACAATGCCGGAATCTCCTATTCGAAAATTGGTTCCTTTTGCCGAAAAAGCAAAATCAGAAGGTGTCAAAGTAATTCATTTGAATATAGGCCAACCAGATATTAAAACCCCACAGATAGCTTTAGATGCGGTAAAAAACAACACTATCTCTGTATTGGAATATAGTATGACGGAAGGCTCCGAGGAATATCGCAAAAAGATCGCTAAATACTACGCCAAAAACAACATACATGTTTCTGCCCATGAAATTATCGTGACAACTGGTGGATCGGAAGCACTTTCGTTTGCCATGGGATGTATTGCCGACACTAAGGATGAAATAATTATTCCCGAACCGTTTTATGCAAATTATATGGGATTTGCCACTGCAATGGGAATAAGGGTCGTACCAGTTGTTTCGCATATAGATGATAATTTTGCCCTACCTCCCATTGATGAATTCGAGAAATTAATCACGCCAAAAACAAGGGCCATTCTGATTTGCAACCCAGGTAACCCCACAGGGTATTTATACAGTAGGGATGAAATAAAGGAGTTGGCGGCAATTGTTTTAAAACATGATATTTTCCTCGTAGTCGATGAAGTCTATAGGGAATTCGTCTATGACGGAAAAGAGCACTACTCCATTTTACAAGAACCTGGATTGGAATCGCACGCCATAATGGTCGATTCCGTTTCAAAAAGATACAGTATGTGCGGAGCAAGAATTGGGTGCATAGTATCTAAAAACCAAGAGATTATTAAAACAGCGCTTAAATTTGCACAAGCGAGGTTATCTCCACCTACATATGCTCAAATCGCCAGTGAGGCGGCTTTGGATACACCACAGAGTTATTTTGACGATGTAAAGAAAGAATATGTAGCTAGAAGAAATATTCTTATCCAGGAACTTGAAAAAATCGATGGGGTGAAAATTGGCCGTCCCCAAGGGGCATTTTACTGCATTGCTGAATTACCCATTGCCAATTCGGATGATTTTGCACAATGGCTTTTGGAAAGTTTCAGATTAAACGGTGAAACAGTAATGGTTGCTCCGGCCGCCGGGTTCTATGCTTCTAAAGGCTTGGGTGAAAACCAGATTCGGATTGCCTATGTCTTAGACAAGGAAAGCTTAAAAAGGGCTGTTAATATTTTAAGGAAAGCCTTACAAACATATAAAGGCTGATGAAAATCAAAAAGAATATATCCTTAAAGAATTACAATACTTTCGGTATTGATGTCAAAGCCAAATTCTTCTGTGAAATCAATAGCATCAATGAGCTGGAGCAAGCATTGCAATTAGAGGATTATCCTAAGAAATTCATTGTTAGTGGAGGAAGCAATATGCTTTTTACCAAGAACGTTGATGCCTTGGTTCTTTACATAAATATAAAGGGAATCACTATTCTTGAGGAAAGTAATGACCATGTTATCCTAAAAGTCATGGCCGGCGAAATCTGGCATGATATGGTACTATGGACATTAGATCATGACTATGGGGGTCTAGAGAATATGTCGCTCATTCCAGGAAATACAGGAACCGCACCTATACAAAATATTGGTGCTTACGGTGTTGAGTTGAAAGACACCTTCGTCAGCTGTGAGGCAATGGAAATCGGCACTCAAACCCTAAGAAGGTTTACCAAAGAGCAATGCAATTTTGGGTATAGGGATTCTTATTTTAAGAATAAAGGGAAGGGAAAGTATATTATCACCTCGGTAACCTTTAAACTTACAAAACGGCAGCATCAATTAAACACTTCTTATGGTGCCATTGAGGAAGAATTGAGTCGAAAAGGGATAACGAAACCGACCATAAAGGATGTTTCAAATGCCGTGGTGACGATTCGCCGAAGCAAACTGCCAGATCCCAAAGTTTTGGGCAACAGCGGTAGCTTTTTTAAAAACCCAGTTTTAAATAAAACCGAGTTTGGCTCTTTCATCGTTTCACACCCCAAGGCAAAATTCTACAAAATATCAGATGACCTGTACAAAATTCCTGCAGGTTGGCTAATTGAACAGTGTGGGTACAAGGGCAAACGATTTGGCAATACGGGTGTTCATAAAGACCAGGCCTTGGTTTTGGTCAATTACGGAAATGCCACGGGCAAAGATATTATGGGCCTGGCAAATACAATAATGGAGAGCGTATATGAAACCTACAAAATACGTATAATACCTGAAGTCAACATAATAAAATAACCCCTGCTAAAGAACAACAGGGGCTATACCAAACCAAACTAACCAAAAATTAAATGTACAATTACCAGCTGTACATTTATCCAATTAAAACTTTGTGATAACGCTAGCTATAACAATCAATTTTATAATTTAGCGTTTATAGGATATACGGTGAAAATGAATGAATTGGATGCCATGAGCATTAATTTTTTCAAATCCCAATAATCACATGAGTACACTTCTTGAAAAGCATATTGTTGAATTACTTCAAGAGCGAAATGAAAAAGCCATTTCCCTCTTATATGAACACTATGGTGATACACTTTACGGTGTTGCCAAGAAAGTGGTTCGAGATGAAGAATTGGCTCAAGACGTACTTCAAGAGAGTTTTGTGAAAATCTGGAAGAAATCAGATTCCTATGACGCCACAAAGGCAAAATTGTTCACTTGGCTGTTTCGTATTACCCGAAATACCGCAATAGATAAACTCAGGAGTGTAAACACAAAATCTGACAAGGAAATCCAAATAGATGTTTCGGACGTATATAACTTAGGCGTTGACAGCATCAAACCTGAATTAATGGATGTTCGTGATAACCTTGAACGAATTGAGGACAAGTATCAAATTGTACTTGAAGCCCTGTTTTTTTATGGCATGACACAACAAGAAGCTAGTGAAGAATTGGATATTCCACTAGGCACCATTAAATCGAGATTAAAAATTGGCCTCAGGGAACTTAAGAAAATATATGGTTCATCGATGCTGCTGGCGTTTTTACTAAATCTTATATGATGAAAGACAAAATAAAAATATTTTTGGATTCTGATTTACTGGAAAAATATTTATTGGGAACTACCAATACACAGGAATCCCTGCAAGTAGGGCGTTATATATCCTTGTACCCCGAAGTGCTTGAAACCTACAATGAACTTCAGGATAATTTAGAGACTTTTGCGAAAATACACGCCACCAAAGCCCCAGACGGGTTGAAAAACAAGATTTTGGCCAGAATAAAATCTGAGAATACCAGTAGAAGACAATTCTTCAGATATGCCATTGCAGCTAGCTTCACTGCTATTATGTTTGCAGGTGCATCTTACTTCTTCTGGAATCAAAACCAAAATCTACAGCAGGAGAACATTATTGTAAACAATAAAATCGAATCTTTTAAGGCTGATATGAGAGCACAATTGGAAGATGTACGCAACCAGTTCATTGTCCTAAACAATCCGCAAACGAAAAGATATACTATAAAAGGCAACAATAATGCCAAGGAGCTTAAGGCTATTGCATACATTAACCCAGTCAAAAAACTATCTTACATCAACGTTAAGAACTTACCAAACTTACCTGATAATCAAAGTTTTCAGATGTGGGCCGAGGTAAATGGTGAAATGATCAATCTGGGCATTATTGATGAGGTCGTTGGCAAAGAAAAGTTGTTAGCCCTGCCTTATGCTGATAATGCCGTAAGTTACATTACTATAGAACCAAAGGGCGGCAATAATACCCCTACCGTTGAAAATATTGTAGCTAAAATAGATTACTAGATAATAT
>JAGLKG010000232.1 GCA_023141835.1 Maribacter sp.
TCAAAACGGCCTAAGATTTCAAAACTATCATTGTCATATTTTTTACCCAAATCCTGGGTGGCAATAAAAGAGCAGGAATTGATGTTGGCCAAATCAATGACGTTGACACCTCCAGTTTTACCATTTGTTTGATAGCTCAACGGATCTTCAGTGTCCCGGATTAAAATCTTCATCCATGGAGGGGTGTTAAAGATACCGTTGCCTTTGGAATAAGCTTGTGAAAGCAACTCGGTCATGCCATATTCGGAATGAACGGTATTGATTCCAAATCCATTTTTAAGGGTTTCGTGAAGCTCTTCCCGGATCATTTCCTTTCTTCTCCCCTTCATTCCGCCCGTTTCCATTACAATAGTGTTTTTTAGTTTCAAACGATGCTTTTCAACTAAATCCAGCAATGCAAATGAAACACCAATGAGAATTACTTTTTTTCCTTCAGCTTCAAGCCCTTGCATTTTTTCGATAAGCGTATCGACCTCATCGAGATAAAACCCACTTTCTGGATGCTTGCTTTTTTTAATAAGGTCATCAACCATATATATTAGTGAGGACCCTGTGCGCTCCAAATAGGAAGGCAATAAGGCCAAAATGCAATAATCGGTGATGCGCCCGTAGCATCTTTTAAAACCACCTAGATAACTTTTTTCGTAAAGACCAATATCCGAAACGTAATGTTTGCTGGTATCATGACCTGTTGTACCACTACTTGTGAATATAACTTCCTCCACACTTCTAGTTGAAATTATCATTTTCGATTTAAAGAGTTCAATAGGTAAGAAAGGTATCTCTTTTAAGGATTTAACATTCGTTGTGTCTTTTCCCAAAAGATTACAAAACTGATGGTATACTTCATTATTGTTGTACTGGAGCCTGAAAATTGCAATTGCCGCAGATTCGAATTCTGCCACTGAGGTAATGCCAAATATTTTTGAGGAATCAATCATTTGCTTCTTAAAAGCAAAGGTAATGATATGAAAAGCGAATAAATTGAAGTATGGTTTTATTTTACCACGAGTTTTCTAGTAATGGTACTGTTGCTTTCGGTTACTTGTAATACATAAACCCCGGGGACCAATGTTGAAATATTCAAGGCGGTATTCAAAATTCGATCTGTAAGTACAACTTTCCCAAAAACATCATAAACAGCAATTTCTTTCCGGGCATTCTTGTCTGTTTTTATATACACGACATCATCGAATACCGGGTTGGGATAAAGCTTGAATCCTGAAATTTCGTTGCTTGGAGAATCCGTAAAATCCACTATGGGTTCTTGTGCGGAAAGCACAAAGGAAAATGCAACAAGTAGCACAAAGTAGATTTTTTTCATTCGGATTGATTTGGGATCAACAAAGTAAAGGTACTGAAAGACAATACTTACAGAACAAAAATGTTGTGAAATTAGATAAAATGTAGGTGTACAATTGGCTGGCTGCAGTTTGTCGATGAATTTGGCAAATCATCGATGAAAAAGTGATGGGTTTTTGGAAGAATAACTATTTAACAATCAGCTTTCTGGTAGCCATTTTGTCTTTTTCATAAACACGTAAAATATAAACTCCCGCGTCTAATTCAGAGACATTTAATTCTTCTCGTAAAATGGTAGTCTGTAAAACCTGAGTACCCAAAACATCAAAAATCAGAATCTTTTTTGGCCCCCTGTTGTCTGTGATAATGTATACTTTACCGTTCGTTGCAGGATTTGGATATAACTTAAAACCATCTATATCCCCATTAGGCTTTGCATCTTGTGCGAAGCTTAAAGAAATAAAAAGAAAAAAGAAAGCAACAAAGTATAATTTCTTCATGTAGATGACATTACAAAGAGCATACCACAAATATAATAATTTTAACTTTCGATTGTCAGAGCTTTCCCGGTATTTAAGTCAAAATTCGTTGAAATGCATTGATTCACTTTTTGCAAAGACCTGTTTGTTAATATTTTGTATAGAGGGTGTTACCATATTGTTACCATTTTAATCTTTGACAAAGAGGTTTCCTGCAATAGTATTATATTTACTTTTAGGCATGAAACCAATATTATTTATTGATGAAAAAGAAGGATATTAAGATATTGATGGTAGATGATGAACCCGACATTTTGGAGATTGTTAAGTACAATCTTTCGTCAGTGGGATATCAAGTGTTTACTGCTAAGGATGGAGTCGAGGGTGTCGAGAAAGCAAAGAAAAAAACCCCTCATTTGATTATCCTTGACGTAATGATGCCCAATATGGATGGGATTGAAGCTTGTGAGATTATTCGTAGGACTCCTGGTCTTGAAAATACGATTATCACTTTTTTGACCGCCCGAAGTGAGGACTATTCCCAGGTCGCCGGTTTTGAGGCTGGAGCAGATGATTATATTACCAAGCCAATAAAGCCGAAAGTATTGATAAGTAAAGTAAAGGCTTTGTTACGAAGGTTAAATGAAGATGATTCAAATACTGATGAAATTGTTAGTGTTGGCAATATTATCATAAATAGGGAAGAATATAAGATTATAAACAATGGCTCCGAGATTTTTCTACCAAGAAAGGAATTTGAGTTGTTGGCCTTGCTTACCTCAAAACCTAATAAAGTGTTTAAAAGAGAGGTTATTTTAGATAAGGTTTGGGGGAATGAGGTCGTGGTTGGTGGACGCACTATAGATGTGCATATTAGGAAATTACGGGAAAAAATTGGCGAACATCATTTTAAGACCGTAAAGGGAGTAGGATATAAGTTCGTTCTGTAATGGCGATTCGTTTAAAAAAGTCCTACAGATTTGCCTTTAGATCCGCACTTCTTGTTACTGTTATTTCAGTCTTGGTTTTATTGGGATTATTATGGGTTTTAGTAGCTATGAATTGGGTTCTCGTCGGCTTATTTTCAGTGCTTACATTTGTTTTTTCATTTATTGTGCTCCAAATTCGAATTGAGAATTTTATTTATCGACAGATCAAAAGGATATATGATGATGTCGCATTACTAGAGTCATCAGATCTTACTTCGGGACCTATTACTACCGATATGAAAACCCTTACGGAGGAAATAGAAAAATTTGCGAAGGATAAAAAAATAGAAATTGATACCCTTAAGATCCGTGAAGAATATAGAAAAGACTTCTTGGGAAATATTTCGCATGAACTTAAAACCCCACTTTTCACAGTACAAGGATATATACTTACATTACTTGACGGTGCCTTGGAGGACAAAAATGTGCGTAAAAAGTATCTTCAAAGAGCAAATAAAGGTGTTGAGCGCCTCATTTATATCGTCAGTGACCTTGATTTAATAACAAAGCTTGAAGTCGGGGATTTGAATTTGGAACGGATTGATTTTGATATTATCGAGCTCATACAGAATGTCTTTGAACTTTTGGAGATGAAGGCAGCCAAAAAGAAAATAATTCTGGCTTTTGATATGGATTATAAGGATTCCATCTACGTCCACGCTGATCGTGAAAAAATACAACAAGTGCTTACAAATTTATTGGTTAACGCCATTAAATATGGACAGGAAGATGGGACGACGGAAGTGAGTGTTGAAAATTTAATTAAAAACAAAGTGATTGTCAGGGTAACGGATAATGGTGAGGGCATAGCTGAGCAACATATACCTAGACTGTTCGAACGTTTTTACAGGGTTGATAAAAGTGGTAGCCGAAGAGAAGGTGGGTCCGGTTTGGGTCTTTCAATAGTGAAGCATATTGTCGAAGCCCATGATGAAAAGATATATGTTGAAAGTACGGAGGGTGTGGGCTCGGAGTTTTCCTTTACGTTAGAGAAGACCAATAGTCAAAACGACAACACTTTTATTCTTAACAATTAGGATTTGATTAGCTTTGCCCCTGCAATTAATATTGGATGCTGTGGGGAGTAAAAACAAGTTAAAACGATTTAAGGACAATGCTACATTTAAAAATGTGGTTCAGCCAAGCAGGCAAGAAATTGAGGAAGGTTCCTTTTTACTAAAGGGTAAATGGAGCGGTTTTTTCGGGAATGACAACCCCATTATCCTCGAGCTGGGTTGTGGAAAAGGAGAATACACTTTAGGTCTGGCAAGACAAGATATAAATAAAAATTTTGTCGGATTGGACATAAAAGGAGCTCGATTGTGGAGAGGTGCTAAGACCGCCTTGGAAGAAAATCTGCATAATGTGGCCTTTTTAAGAACACAAATAGAATTGGTAGATGATATATTTGCTGCAAATGAAGTGTCAGAAATTTGGATAACTTTCCCAGATCCACAAATAAAGTACAAGCGTACCAAACATAGAATGACCAACGAGGAATTTTTGATACGATATGAGCGTATTCTGATTAACCATGGATTGGTTCATCTAAAGACAGATAGTGAATTTATGCATGGGTATACATTGGGCCTTTTACAAGGTTCAGGCAGAGAAATAGTTTACGCCAATCACGATATATATAAAAATGAAGGAAGCCCAAAAGAAGTACTGTCTATTCAGACTTTTTATGAAAAGCAGTATCTTGAAAAGGAAAAGCCTATCACTTATTTAAAGTTTAGGATAAATTAATATATGGAGCATTTACTTATTCTTTTCTTCGCTACTTTTTCCGCGGCATTCATGGCTACGGTACCCCCTGGTCTTTTGAACATGAATGCGGCCAAGACGAGTGTTGATAAAGGTAAATTGAACGGCATCATCTTTAGTCTTGGTGTTTCAACCATGATAATGCTTCAGGCAGTGGTGGCGGTATATATCTCAAAATACCTACATAGGAATCCCGATGTTGTAGAGGCTTTGTTAAAGATTGCGGTTCTGGTCTTTGGCTTTTTGGCCATATATTTTTTTATGGCTGCGAGAGGCAAAAAGAAAAAAGCTGTAAAAGCAGTGAATATCAGTAAAAGAAATAGCTTTTTTAAAGGAATACTGTTGGCAGGCCTAAATCTTTTGACCATACCCTACTATAGCGGATTGAATATTATGTGGAATGCCTCAGGCTGGATAAAATTCCAAATTTGGGATATTGTTGTTTTTGTTTTGGCTGCTGGTTGCGGAACTTTTTCGGTATTGTACATGTACACCATCTATTTTAATAAATTAGAAAAGAAGACCAATCGATTCTCAAAGAATGCCAACTATATCCTAAGCGCTTTGATGCTGGTTCTTTTGGCCATAGCTTTATATAGGATACTTGATTGATGAAAGAAGAAAACAAGAACTTTTTCCAAAAGGTATATGCCGTGGCCCAATTAATCCCATACGGAAGGGTCACTTCTTATGGTGCCATTGCAAAATACCTTGGTGCGGCGAGAAGTGCCCGTATGGTTGGTTGGGCCATGAATGGTGCAGGAAGTATGCCTGATGTTCCCGCACATAGGGTGGTAAACAAGATTGGACTATTGACCGGAAAGCATCATTTTGAAGGAACCAATTTAATGCAACAACTTCTTGAGAGCGAAGGAATCGAAATTAGAGACAATCAGATTATAGATTTTGAAAAACACTTTTGGGATCCCTGGAAGGAACTTGATTCAGGTTCTCAATTCTAGTTTGGGAGGAGATTCACTCAAAACTCAATGTGAAAACCGTATTCTCATTGGATACAACACCCAAAGTACCACCATGCAAATGCATGATTTGTTTTGAAAGACTTAGTCCAATCCCTGTTCCTGTATTCTTGGTGGTAAAAAAGGGCACGAAGATTTCATCAATCAACTCCGGTAGAATTCCAGGACCATTGTCCCTAACTTCAATGAACTTTTTACCTCGAACATTAATCCCCGCAGTAACCCTTATTTTTGCATTTTCCGTTTCTTTTAAGGATTGGAGCGCATTTTTACATAGATTGATCAAGACATGTGAAATCTGTTTCTCATCAATATAAAGTTCAAGGCTATCCGGGTTGACTAGTGTTTCAAAAACCAAATTGTCATTTTGATTCTCCTCGCTGGTTAAAAGTTTTATTTTGTCCAATAACTTCTTGGCTGAAACAAGTATTTTATCTGGAGGGGGTAAACTGAGGAAACTTCTATAGGATTGAACAAATTCCATCAGATTCCCTCCTTGTTCCTTGATAACTTCCAATCCTTTAACGGTATTTTGAATATGACTGTTGTTAAAATCCGACGCTAGTTCGCCATCTTCAGTTTTGAAATATTTTAAAATGGATTCCGAAATAGAAGTAATCGGGGTAATGGTATTCATTATCTCATGGGTGAGGACCCGTATTAAACGCACCCATGAATCTGTTTCTTTTTCATCCAATTCTTGATGGATGTCTTGGGCCACTACCAGTAAAAGTTCTTCCTTGTCCAAGGATAATACTGTTGATTTTAATGCTATTTGTTTCCGCTCCCGCTCATTGGTCAATTGTGCCAGTTTACGTTCAAAAGGTTTTAATTCCGAAAAGAGGTGATATAGTTTTTTGTCGACCTGCTCCAATTGTTTTATATGATTAAGGGGACGGTAGTTGAACAATTCCTCAATTTTGGGATTGGCGAAGAGCACATGACCTTTTTTATTGAAGGTCATTATGCCAATATCTGCCTGTTTTATGATTTCTTGATAATACTGCTCCTGGGCCTGTTTTCTCAAATGGATATCCTGGATCATTCCATTTAGCATATTAAGGCTGTGGTTCAGCTCTTCCAATGACTTTACACTAAGCTTTTCAGGAAATCGCAACGTGAAATCCTCGTTCTTTATGGCATCAAAAAAATAGGCGATTTTTCGATTGGTATGGTTTACATAGGTGATTAAGGAAGCAGTTTGTAGAATTAAGGCAGATAGTAGCAGTAGAGAAAGTATATATTGAGTTTCAAAAAAGAAAAATGCGAGTGCCAATGCACTAAGCACAATAAAAACAACTCGCACTACCAGTAGTAAATAAATATGCCTGCTTACCATTATTTAGAGGTCTTTTTTATTTTGTTATAGAGCGTTTGTCTCGAAATACCAAGCTGTTCGGCAGCTGCACTATAATTTCCATTGTTTTTCTTCAGGGCATTCGTTATCATGAGCAGCTCCATTTCCTCTATGGTGTTAGGGCCGGTTTCCAATGATAATGCTGTTTTCAAGTTTAATAAAAAATCGGTGGGTTTTAGCACATTTCCTTCGGATAAGATTACGGCTCGTTCTACGGTATGCTGCAATTCACGGATATTCCCTGGCCAAGGGTAAGCTATTAATTTTTCTTCTGCCATTTGGTTGATTCGCAACCCTTGTTTACCGTATTTAGCCGTGAATTTGTTAAGGTAATAATCTGCCAACACCAAAATGTCATTGTCCCGTTCTCTAAGTGGAGGTACCTCTACAAGAATTGTGTTGATACGATATAGAAGATCTTCCCGGAAGAGTCCGTCAGCTACCATTCCATCTAAATTCACATTTGTAGCACAAATCAGCCTAATATCAACTGGGATTTGTTTGTTCGAACCCACCCGGACCACGGTTTTATTTTGGATGGCCGATAGTAGTTTGGCTTGGGTCTGTAACGACAAATTACCCATTTCATCTAAAAAAAGAGTGCCGCCATT
>JAGLKG010000233.1 GCA_023141835.1 Maribacter sp.
ATTCACGTGTTCGTTTAGAAACAATTGCTGCCGTGTCATGGCTTGATAAAGAAACAGGATTGGATATATTGAATGAAGTAATCAAAAAACCACTTGATGAATGGATGGAAAAACCATTAGAGGCTTCTATAGCCCATTTAAATGGGCATAAAATAGGAGAGGGCAAGAATTATTCAGACAAGTTCCCGGATAGCAGCCTTAAAATTGATTTAAAAGGAATGGAAAAGGAACAGTTCTCAATGGGGTCAGAGATTTACGAAAGGGAAGGTTTTTGTTCTACTTGCCATCAACCAGATGGGAAAGGTTTGGTGGCTTCTGAGTTCCCCCCTTTGGCCGGATCTGAATGGGTAGTAGGTAACGAGGATCGGCTCATTAAGTTGACCATAAATGGAATGATGGGGCCCATTGAGGTCTTAGGTAAAAAATACCCAGGACAAGTGCCGATGACCCCTTTTGGGAGCATGTTGAACGACGAGGAAATTGCATCCGTATTGACTTACGTGAGAAATGCATTCGGAAATAAGGCACCTGCAGTTTCCCAGGATAAGGTAAAGGAAATTCGTGATGCAATTAAAGGCAAAGAAGGGTTCTATTCGTCTGAGGAGTTATTAAAAGCACATCCTATGAAATAGGGATGCTCCTTTACTTCTTATTGTACCGGATACTCGAATATTTTTTCCATGGGCAACCATTTTTCGCCTGGTTTTGCAATGGGTAAGGCTTGTTGATAGTCCCACATTAATACTTCCCAATCTTGCACCTTGCTATTGTTGGCGTCCATTTTGGCCTTTTCTTCGAAAGAAAAGGAATCTTCAACCTCAATGATCATAAACAAACGGTTACTTATACGATAAATTTCCATGTGTTCAATACCAGAACCCCTTAAACTGTCCAATACTTCCGGCCATACGTTTCTGTGGTATTCCTCATAAGCGGCAATAAGAGCTTTATCATCTTTTAAATCTAGGGCTAGGCAATGTCTTTTCATATAGTTGATTTTAAATAATAATCTATGAACTCGTTTAAACTTTTTCCAATTGGCTGCAAAATGTCCTTTTTGCCCCATATTTTGTCTTTTTCTAACTCCGTAGCCCTGCTATGCAGTTTAAAAAACTCTTCATCTGGAACAAAAACCCTTATTTTTCGCTTCAATCAAAATAGTTTAAACGAGTTCTATGTATAGGGAATAGATTGCAAAATAATACAATTCTTTTTATTTTAGGTAGCCTTGCCCTTAGTTGGATAATAATTTGAGAAGTGTTACGCCTTCAATTCACCCTATTCGAAGGGAAACAAAATTTACAAAATCGACTCAAAAAACACAAAGCTTTATTTTAATAGCAATTTACCAAAAACGGAGGGTTTATGGAAACTGGCCCCGGTAGGTGACCACGAATACGCCCCGCGCTCCATTCCTTCATTCATGTCCAGCCGATAAAAATTAATTCTTATCTCCGTATCAGTTGTTATTTGCTCAGTGCGTGCTGTTATTAAATCAGTAAAAGGTATGGCGAGCTCCACGGTCCAACTATCATCGATATCATCTCGTTTATTGAGGGAGCCATTTACCATAACGGCAGTTCGAATTCCTGGTAGGTTAAGGCGGGCCGTTGCCGCCACATCAATATTTTGCGGATCCACAATATAACTATCAAACAGGATATTGGCAGGGGAGACTTCGATTTCGACATAGTTTTCGGGCTCTTCGTCCACATCGATAAAAACTTCAATGGCCTCCTCTGTCCATAAATGTTCATCTCTTTGGGTAAAGGAGGTCCAAATATCAGGATCTTTGCAGCTAAAGGCGAGATACAGGTTGTCGTTATCATAGCAGGCCTTGACGTTGGTCAACAAATGGGGGTCGCTAACCCTGGTCCCTGTTCTATTATCCTTTAAAACAATCGGCTTCGCCAGTCCCCATACCACATCATCAAGATTGCCGTCAATTATTGGAGACACCGCTACATAATTTGCCTCGATTTGGTATTCCATATTGGGATTGCCCATACAACCTAAAAGAAAAACACTGCTAAGTAGTACCATAGGTTTAATCAAGCCTACATTATTAAAATAAAGACCAGTAGCTTCGAATTTTGGATTTTGAGCCTCCCTCCAACTAAAAAGGGCCCGGAAGAACGATTTTACATGTTGCCTGGAAGAATTAATCGTAAAGCTTTTTTGAACCGTATAACAGGCATATTCTTCCATAGTATTTTATATTTACAAGTCTTTGTTGAAGACTAATGTATCCAATGTTGCTGCTTTCCACGGGGTTATTTGACCTTGGGTTCGATAACGAATATGACCTACCAATCCGCTTGAGATTGAGGACTGGGAATGACCCCAAGCATTTCTAATATAAGTCGTCATAGCAGCGATTTCTGCATTTTGAAGGTTTGAGAATGATGGCATTATGGGCAGGATTTCTGGTTGGTCATAAAGTTTACCATTCACATGTATAGGCCCTTCCATCCCATATAATAAAATCATTGTAAGTCGGTAATCTTCACCCAATACCCATTCTGAATTTTTGAGCGGAGGTGCAAAGCGTCGTATGCCTTCTCCTTGGGTACCATGGCAACTGGCACAAAGATTCAAATATTTTTGCCTTCCTTCAGCGAATACTTTAATGTCTACTTTTGGTTGTGTATTGCTTGTCGTCAATTTAGTTTTTGGTTTGTTGGGCCACGTCAGTTTTTTTTGCAAAGCTTCAGAAACATCTTTTTGTTCTAAAATAGAGGGTTTTTGGGAAAGAACAATTTCCCCAGCTTCATTGGACCCTTTGGAATTGATTAACCCGTTGATTACCGCATTTTTTAACCAAGATTGCCTTTGCTCCTTCTTGGGGTCAATTACGCCAAGCAATTGTTGAACCTCTTTCTCCATTCCTTTATTGCCGATGGCCGTCACCAACATTTCAATGAATATTTCATGATTTTGGTTGTAGTCCTTCCATTCAGGTTGTTCCAATAGGTTTTCAAGCATAGCTATCTCCTTGTCCTGTAGACTACTCATGACCACATCACGTGCCACGGGAAGATGTCCGAATCTGGATAGGAACTTCTGGGATATTTCAAATCCAAGTTTGGATTCCAGAGTCTTACTGCTAAGTATCATTTGCATTTGTACTGACGGTTCGGCCTTGTCATAGTGGTCATTAATGTATTGGGTTAATTCCTTTCGTACATCAATGTGGTCCGAATCCAGATGTGTCAATAGGCGCAATGCTGTTTGAACAACTGTTGGGTTTTTAGATGAAAGAACCGGCAGCAAGCTTTCCGGAGTCAAGATGCCTAAACCTTCCAAGGTCCATAAGGCATGTAGCTGTGCTAGAGGATTGCCTTTTTCAATCGTGTCTTCCAGAGCGGGTCCAATGGGGTCTCCTTTGTCCACCAAAAGACGTTGAGCCATATCCCTGGTCCAACCGTTGGGGTGTCCCAGTAGGCCCATTAAAGACTCTGAATCTGTCTTGGATAAATCGGGTAGGTCATTATCTTCATTCCCTTTTTTTGAGATTCGCCATATACGACCCATATGTATAGGTTTGTCTAGTTTTCGCTCCAAGCTAACTTCTCTTAAATAGGATGTCATATACGGGCCGTGTTGTATGATACCTTTGTACATATCTACCACATACAGGGCGCCATCCGGACCAGAAGAAAGCGATATAGGACGAAAACGTTCATCGGTCGATGCTAAAAACTCCCTGTCTTCATAAACACCATCGGCACTTATCATGAACCCCTCTTCAATGATTTTATTTCGTTTAATAAGATTGGCCGTCGGTTCACACACAAAAGCATTCCCCAAATATTGGTCGGGTAGTGCATGGCCCCGATATACCAATGGGCCACAGGCCGAGGCAAATTCCAAGAGACGGTCTTGTTCATCTAAAGTACCGGGAACATAGCCTCTGTTGACCGCTGTATTACTTCGAATAGGGAATATTTTACGTTCAAGGGTTAGGCCATGATCAATTCCACTAGAGGAGGTATGATTTTTATTGCTTTGCAGTACATTGGGAGGAACAAGATCAGCATGTAATTGGGACCAATTGTAGTTATAGAACAAACGGCCGGCATCATCATGACAAATACCCCACTGGCCCCGGAACTCTGTTTCATCCTTTTGCCATTCCCCATCAACAAACCGGTAACGATATTTTGACTTGGCATTATATAACCAGTTATCCATTCCCCGCCATAGTCCGTTGGCGGAATGCTCGGGCATACCGCGTCCGCCATAAGCTGAATCGATTAAAATTTTTGAATCTGCCTTTAAATCACCATCAGTATCTTGAACATACCAAAGTGGTATATTTTCTGCAACTAGAACACCTCCTTTGACCAAGGCAATAGCTCTTGGAAGTACTAGACTATCTAAGAATATGTGACTTTTATCCATTTTTCCGTCTTGATTTTCATCAATTAAAATGGATATACGGCCTATGCGATCGTTTTCTCCGGTTCCATCAATATCTGTCATGAAACCCAACATTTCTACCACCCAAAGCCTCCCCTCTTCATCAAAAGTGATGGCTACTGGATCTTGTACCAAGGGCTCAGCGGCTACCAATTCAATTTTTAAATCATCTTCGGCGAGTACA
This sequence comes from Maribacter sp., assembly GCA_023141835.1. Taxonomy (GTDB): domain Bacteria; phylum Bacteroidota; class Bacteroidia; order Flavobacteriales; family Flavobacteriaceae; genus Maribacter_A. The sequence continues at coordinate 4,607 of JAGLKG010000233.1, forward strand.
AAAGACGCTAGTGCCTCGGATGGGGACAATGGGGGAGAGGGCGGTTTTTGACAAGCCAGAAAAATAAAAGATATGCCCAACAAGGCAATTCTTGTAATTATTTTGATGGGAGTTATCTTCTTTTTAAAGGACATCGTTAGAAACTGAAGGCTATAAGATGAATGATGCAATAAATACACAAAGCGCGGCAAATGTACCTACTACAAATGTGCCCACTGTATATACCCTATATCCCGTTTTTACGTCAATACCCGAAAATTGGGTCAGTATCCAAAATCCACTATCGTTCGCATGGGAGACTACCATGGCGCCCGCACCTATGGCGGCGACGACCAATGCTTTGTCGATTTCAGAGGTAAAGCCCAAAGAGATCAATAACGGTGCTATTATGGAGGCTGTTGTTATTAGTGCCACTGTTGAGGAACCTTGGGCCGTTTTGATTGCGGCACATAAGAAAAAAGGAAGCCAAATACCAAGATTCGCCCCAGAAAGTGAATCGGCCAAAGTGTCGGCAATACCACTATTTTGTAGTATAGTTCCGAAAATACCACCAGCTCCAGTAATAAGGATTATGTTCGATGCATCCGACAGGGCCTTGCCAACCCATCCGGTAGTCGATAGCATTTCACTGTCGAACTTCTTGGGTAAAAGAAATGAAAACAACATACCAATAATTAGGGCGATAATTGGAGAACCAACAAATGAAATAAACTTTACCAGTCCTAAAGTCTCTTGCCCCTCAGAAAGATTAAACTCCATTATAGATTTCCCAACTATGAGCAGAATGGGAATCAAAATGGGCAAAAATGATTTGAATGCACTTGGTGCCTGCTTCATTTTTTCTTTGATTACTTCCTCGGTGATATCCGGATTTGGGTCAATATAAGTTTTGGACCCCATTTTTTTACAATAAAAAATGGCCACTATCAAAGAAAACACCCCAATAATCAAGCCTACTAACATGACCAACCCTATATCGGCACCGATAATACCGGCCGCTGCAATAGGCCCTGGCGTCGGTGGGACCAATACGTGTGTTATCATAAGACCCAAAATCAATGCGGTAGCAGTACCCACAATCGAGAGTCCTGCTTTCTTGGTCAAACTTTTGTTCAATGGATTTAGGATGATGAATCCACTATCTGCAAATACGGGAATCGATACTATGAATCCGACAATTCCCATAGCACTATGCACCCGTTTTTTGCCAATAATCCGTAGTACAACTTCCGCCAATTTGTACGCACCTCCTGAATGTTCCAAGAATGCCCCGATAATGACCCCTAGGACTATGACAATTCCTATTTTACCTAAAGTAATTCCAAAGCCGTCATTTACAAATTTTACGATGTTCTCCAGGCTCATACCTGAAAAAAGTGCAAAAAACAGGGCGGCTCCCAATAGTGCCAAAAATGGATGTACCTTCCATTTCACGGTAAGTAGAATAATAAAAACAACACTTAATACAAGTAAAAGAATAGCTATCATAGATTGGTTTTTAGTGAGCGTCCCTAGTTACTTTGTCTCCGGATTTTCCTACTAGGAAATCAAGATCCGCTCCAAGGTGGGCTTGTTGGACTGTTTTGGTATATAAACTATTGTATCCTCGATCCATATGTGGTTTTGGAGGCTGCCAAGCCGCCTTTCTTTTTTGGATTTCAGCATCATCGACCTCAAGATGTAGTTTTCTATTGGGAACGTCCAAGATGATATCATCCCCGGACTGTACAAGACCCAAAAGACCACCAATGGATGATTCTGGGGATATATGTAGCACGACTGTTCCATATGCTGTTCCACTCATTCTTCCATCGGATATTCGAACCATATCCTTTATCCCTCTTTTGAGTAGTTTTTCAGGTATTTCCATATTGCCGACTTCCGCCATTCCCGGATATCCTATGGGTCCTACCCCTTTCAATACCATGACACTGTTCTCATCTATTTCCAAATCAGGATTGTCAACGGTTTCGAGGAATTCCTCAATAGTCTCAAAGACTACAGCTTTCCCTCTATGTGACATGAGCTCAGGAGTCGCCGCCGACGGCTTTATGACCGCACCATTTTCGCAAAGGTTTCCGTATAAGACCGCAATTCCGGCCTCTTCAATAAAAGGTTTGTCTATGGATGCGATTACCTCATAATTGTAGCATTCGGCCTTTTTGTTGTTTTCGCCAATAGGCTTGCCATTGGCGGTGATAGCTTCATTATACAGGTGTTCTTTCATTTCATTGATGACCACAGGCAATCCTCCAGCATCAAAAAAGTCTTCCATCAAAAACTTCCCGGAGGGCATAAGGTTTACCAAAAGTGGGATTTTACTACCGAGGGTATCAAAATCCTTTAGGTTAAGGTCCACGCCAATCCTACCAGCTATAGCCTGTAAATGAATAACAAAGTTGGTTGATCCGCCTACAGCAGCGTTAAGTTTTATTGCATTTTCAAAAGCTTCGCGTGTCAATATCTTTGATAATTTAAGATCTTCCTTGACCATCTCGACGATACGCCTCCCTGATAATTGCGCCAACACCTTTTTTCTTGAATCGACAGCAGGTATTGCAGCTGCACCAGGTAAGGTTAGTCCGAGAGATTCTACCATACAGGCCATGGTAGAGGCGGTGCCCATTGTCATACAATGACCAGCACTTCGTGCTGAACATATTTCGGCCTCAATCTGGTCTTCATGGGTAAAGCCTTCATTTTTGATTTTATCCTTGAGTTGCCAAACAAATGTTCCGGACCCGATGCGCTCCCCTTTGTATTTGCCATTGAGCATGGGGCCTCCAGGCACAACTATAGTAGGTAAATCAACACTACAGGCGCCCATGACGGTCGCCGGTGTTGTTTTGTCGCATCCTGTTAAGAGAACTACACCATCTAAAGGATTGGCCCGAATACATTCCTCGGTATCCATACTGGCCAAATTCCTAAAGAGCATCGCGGTGGGTCGCATTAGAATTTCTCCCATACTTGTTACGGGAAATTCGAAAGGAACCCCACCAGCTTCCAAAACACCTTTTTTAACAAATTCGGCAAAATCCCTTAGGTGTGCATTGCAAGGCGTAAGTTCTGACCACGTATTACATATGCCTATAACAGGACGACCCTCGAAATAATCATTGGGAGTTCCCTGATTACGAAGCCAAGAGCGATGAATAAATGCCGATTTTTCGTCTTTAGGATCAAACCAGTCCTGGCTTCTTAGTTTTTTTTTATGTTCTTTTTCCATTATTTAAAAAGGTTTATTGGATATTTAGTAAAACGTTTTGTTTGACTTTGAAAATTAGTAAATCAAGGTATCATCTTTAAGGCAGTTAACAAAATGGAATTGGTATTTATTTCCCACGTATATACCAGAATGTTATTTATGATCAAATATGATTATCTTTTGTCACTTTTAGATAAGGAGAGGTGAAGAAAATAAAGTTACTTTACTAGTATGAACATACAATGGGGAAATAAAACTGCTGTAATTACTGGTGCCGCCAGAGGTCTGGGTTTTGCCTTATCAAATCGCTTGTTGGATGCAGGTGTTAAAGTTGCCTTGTTTGATAGGGATTTGGAGGAATTGGAGAAAAAATTTTCAAAGTATGAAAATGCCTTTCCCTATGGCTTGGACATTGTTGAATCTTTGGAGGTGAAAAATGCAATGAACGATTTTTACACTAAAGTTTCCAGAATTGATATTTTGGCGAATTGTGCAGGAATCGTTGGTAAGACTGGGATTAGGAGTCATGAGGTCGATTTTGATGATTTTGACGAGGTTATGAAGGTCAATGTTTTGGGTTCCTTCAACACATCTAAAGCTGTATTACCCCATATGTTGAAAAAAAACTATGGCCGAATCTTACATGTGGCCTCGATATCGGGTAAGGATGGTAACGCAGGTATGCTGGCTTATTCCACTTCGAAGGCTGCGGTTATTGGAATGACCAAGGTCCAAGGAAAGGAGTATGCAGAATCGGGAATATTGATCAATGCTATAGCCCCAGCCGTTATACGAACCCAAATGGTTGAGGATATACCTGAAGAACAAGTAAAATATATGACGGATAAAATTCCCATGAAACGATGTGGAACAATGGAGGAATTTGTTGAAATGGCCTGTTTTATAATTTCGGATGCAAATAGTTTTACTACTGGGTTCACCTATGATCTGAGTGGCGGTAGAGCGCTGTACTAAAATACTATTGTATTTCCCAAACAGTTTGTTTTTTCAGTTGTAAAAACGCTAAATTTAGGATGTCCTCAGGATTAATGGATAGAAACACTGATTATGAAACGTAGAAAATTTGTTACAACCTCATCAGCTGGTGCTTTGGCCATGTCACTTCCCGTACTTCCAACATTCTCATCCGTTATGGCGGAAAACCGTTTTGGTGTGGCTGAGGCCTCTTATGTGATGCGCTGGTATCGAAAAATGGCCAGTGAAAAACACCCCCCATTTCTTAATGCGATGGAAATGGTTGAACATTGTAGCTCCCTGGGTTTTGGAGGGGTTCAAGTAGGAATCCGTAAATGGGACGCTGATTTTTGTAAAAAACTTAGAAAACGTGCAGCGGTTTTAGACATGTTTATTGAAGGACAAATAAGGTTGCCCAAAACCAATGATGATTTAGATCGCTTTACTAACGATATAAAAGCCGCTAAGAAAGTTGGTATAGACGTCATACGAACAGCCTGTTTGTCTGGTAGACGTTATGAGAATTTTGATACAATGGAGGATTTCCTCTCTTTTAGGTCCGCGTCTATAGAATCGCTACAGCGGGCAGAACCCATTTTATCAAAACACAAAATAAAACTAGCGGTAGAAAACCATAAGGACTGGAGGGTATCCGAATTTCTTGAGATCCTAAAGGTCTTAGATAGCGAATGGATTGGTGTAACTCTTGATACCGGTAACAATATTTCATTGTTGGAGGATCCTATGGAGGTGGTTAAGGCCCTAGCCCCATATGCTTTTAGCGTACATCTAAAAGACATGGGAGTTGTCGAATATGAAGATGGGTTCTTAATGGCTGAGGTGAATTTGGGAGAGGGTTTCTTGGATATTGATGGTATGGTCAGGGTTATTAAAAAACACAACCCGGATATACGATTCAATTTGGAGATGATTACAAGAGATCCTTTGAAAGTCCCCTGTCTTACGGAAAAGTATTGGGCTACCT
>JAGLKG010000234.1 GCA_023141835.1 Maribacter sp.
AAGATTAGAAATATCAAATCAACTATTACACTCCCCATAGTATCCGATAAATCCAATGATGAACAGCTAGAGCTTGAAGTAGAGAACAATAGAACTTCAATGCTGTTTGCCAAAAAAAATCTAGGTTTCAAATAATTAAAAATAAGTTTAAATGACAGATGACACTTTACCAGGAATAAAACTATTTGATTTATCAGGCAAGAATGCCATTATTACCGGAGGTTCTAAGGGCCTAGGATTTGCTATGGCAGCAGGATTGGCTTCGGCCGGGGCCAATGTGGCATTGGTGAATAGGAACTTGGAAGAAGGCAAGGAAGCTGCAAAGAAATTGAATGAAGATTTTGGTATAAAGGCCAATGCCTATACCGCAAATGTCACTGATCTGGCACAGATGGAAGATGTCGCAAAAGAAGTGTTCGACCATTTTGGACAGATAGATATCCTTATCAATAGTGCGGGAATAAATATCCGGGGAGCTATCGATGCATTGACCAAAGAGGATTTTCGCAAGGTAATGGATGTCAATGTAGATGGTACTTGGAATGCTTCAAGAGCCGTTACGCCCTATATGAAGAAACAAGCGTCTGGTCGTATCATCAATATGGCCAGTACCTTAGGCTTGGTGGGTATGGCAAATCGCACACCATATGCTACAAGTAAAGGTGCTGTGGTACAAATGACAAGGGCATTAGGATTAGAGCTGGCTCCTTTCAATATCAATGTAAACGCTATTTGTCCAGGGCCTTTTTTAACTGAAATGAACATACCCATAGCACATACCGAAGAAGCCAAAAACTTTGTGGTTGGTGCGACCGCCTTGGCGCGATGGGGCGAATTACAGGAAATTCAAGGAGCTGCCATTTTTCTTGCCAGTGATGCCGGTAGTTATATGGTAGGTTCCATGTTGACCGTTGATGGCGGTTGGACAGCCAAATAAAACAAATAAAAGTGCCATTATAATAGCATTATTCTTCATTATCATCAAAAATTACGAAAACGGTTTTTTAAGAGACTGGCCATAAGCAAATGGGAGTTAGATAAGTACATGACTGTACTTAACAAAATACCGGGGTGTTTAGCAATTGACGGTCAAAATTTATTGTCGATAGTTTTTAATAAGTATAGAAAGAATAAATGATAAAAAGCGGTAGATTTGCCCCTGAATTTTTTAAGAAATAGTCGTGCATAAAAAGTGCATGGGTTGGTAATTCAAACAAATAGTAAAAAATGGATAAGGAAATTAATCTACAATCAGCGGACAATATTAGGGCTTTGGCAGTTGCAATGGTTGAAAAGGCAAAATCTGGTCATCCGGGAGGGCCAATGGGTGGGGCTGATTTTATGCACATTCTATATACTGAGTTTTTCAATTATGATCCTACAGATATGCAATGGCCTTTTAGAGATCGCTTTTTTATGGATGCCGGTCACTTATCTACGCTAATGTATGCTCAGTACTATTTGTTGGGTAATTATGAAAAAGAAGACGTTGCCAATTTCAGACAGTGGGGTTCGATTACACCAGGCCATCCCGAAGTGAATGTAGCCAGAGGGATAGAAAATACCTCTGGACCATTAGGGCAGGGCCATACCATGGGGATAGGAGCAGCTGTAGCGGCAAAATTCTTGCAGGCCCGTTTTGGCGATTGGATGAATCATAAGATTTATGGGTTTATATCTGATGGAGGGGTTCAAGAAGAGATTTCACAGGGAGCAGGTCGAATAGCCGGCCATTTGGGATTGAACAATTTTATCATGTTCTATGATTCCAATGATGTACAGCTTTCTACAATGACCGATGAGGTAACCACCGAGGACACGGCAATGAAATATGAAGCTTGGGGTTGGAATGTAATTACCATAGATGGTCATGACCATGATGAAATTAGAAAGGCTTTGACCGATGCCAACAATGAGACTGAAAGACCTACATTGATAATCGGTAAGACCATAATGGGCAAGGGTTGTGTTGCAGCCGATGGCAGTATGTTTGAAGGATATTGCGAACTTCATGGGCAACCCATTGGGAATACAGGAGCGGATTATGAAAAAACGCTTATTAATTTAGGAGCAGATTCCAATGAGCCCTTCGAGATTTATCCCGAAGTAAGAGAATTTTATCAAGGTGTTTTGGCACAGAAGCAAGTCAATGCTTCGGCTAAAAAAGCCGAAATCGATACATGGAGAAAGGCCAACGAAGTACTCTCAAATAAGTTGGATACCTTTCTTTCAGGTAAATTACCGGAACTGGATTTCGAATCTATTGGCCATAAAGAAGGATTGGCCTCAAGGGTGGCATCATCAAATGTTTTGGCGTATTTGGCCGAAAATGTTGAAAATATGATCGTTTCCTCTGCGGACTTATCCAATAGTGACAAAACCGATGGTTTTTTAAAGAAATCCAAGGCACTGAAAAAAGATGATTTTTCAGGAGGATTTTTGCAGGCTGGTGTTGCTGAATTGACCATGGCCTCAATGGCAAATGGTATTGCCTTACATGGTGGGGTTATTCCTGTTGTAGCTACATTTTTTGTGTTTTCAGATTATATGAAGCCAGCCATTCGATTGAGTTGTATTCAAGAGTTGCCCGTTAAGTTTGTTTGGACACATGACGCCTTTAGAGTTGGAGAAGATGGCCCAACCCACCAACCGGTCGAACAAGAAGCACAAATTCGTCTTTTGGAGAAATTGAAAAACCATAGTGGTGACCAAAGCTTCGTGGCCTTACGCCCTGCTGATTCATCAGAGACAAGTGTTGCATGGGAAATGGCAATGGAGAACACCAAAACACCAACAGGATTGATTCTTTCACGACAAGGCATCAAAGACCTTCCTGCTGAATCAGGCACAAGGTTTTCAGTGGCCTTGCAGGCAAAGAAGGGAGGGTATCTGGTGAAAGAAGTCAGTAATCCCGATATTGTTTTAGTGGCCAACGGTTCAGAGGTTTCTACCCTATTGGATGCAGCAATCTTATTGGAACAAGAAAAGAATCTGAAGATCAATATAGCTTCTATTCCTTCTGAAGGAGTTTTCAGACAGCAGTCCAAAAGTTACCAGACCAGCATCATACCTGCCGATAAACCTATATTTGGACTTACAGCTGGTTTACCGGTAAATCTCGAATCCTTAGTTGGTCCGAATGGAAAAGTATTTGGCCTAGACCACTTTGGGTACTCGGCTCCGGCAAAGGTACTTGATGATAAATTCGGGTTTACGGGAGAGAAAGTGTATAGTGAAGTATTGGAGTTTTTGAAAGGCGAGTAAGCAATCGATTACATAAATATTCAAAACCATCTGTTGTATTTTCAATGGATGGTTTTTTATTTGTGATAGTCTGTTAAAATACATTGAAACATGTCTAAAATTTGCCATTTTATGATTAAATTCACGGACGTCTAAAAATTATTTCCTAGGCGTTAAAAAACAATCGTATGAAAAGTGCAAGTAAAGGCAAGAACAAGATTCTTGCAAATGAGAATTCAAGAAGAACTTTTGTCAAAAACACAGCATTACTTTCCGGGGCAATGGTATTGCCAAGCTTTCAAATGGATGCAATGGTAAATGTTTTTAATGACAAGAAACTGAAAATAGCCCTAGTGGGTTGCGGAGGTCGTGGAACCGGTGCTGCAGTGCAGGCATTGAGAGCTGATGATAATGTTGAATTGGTGGCAATGGCCGATGCTTTCGAGGATAGGTTGAAAGGAAGTCTTATGAACATTTCTAAGGAAATGGGAGAGACAAAGAAAGTAAACGTAAAAGAGAAAAATCAATTCGTAGGTTTTGATGCTGCGCAAAAAGCCATTGATTTGGCAGATGTTGTTATTTTGGCAACTCCTCCAGGATTTAGACCACAGCATTTTGAATATGCAGTAAACAATGGCAAGCATGTTTTTATGGAAAAACCGGTTGCTACTGATATGCCTGGAGTTCGCAAGGTTTTGGCAGCGGCAAAGAAGGCCAAAGAAAATAAACTTAATGTAGTTGTAGGTCTTCAAAGGCATTACCAATCTAGTTATTTGGCTGCTATGGATCAGCTAAAACAAGATAAGATTGGTAAAATTGTTTCCGGACAGGTATATTGGAACAGTTCAGGAGTTTGGGTTCGTGAAAGAAAACCGGGACAAACTGAATTGGAATACCAAATGCGAAACTGGTATTACTTTAATTGGCTATGTGGTGATCATATTTTGGAACAGCATATTCACAATATAGATGTAGCTAACTGGTTTGTAGGGGAATATCCTTTGTCGGCTCAAGGAATGGGAGGCCGACAAGTTAGGACTGGTAAAGATCATGGCGAAATATTTGATCACCATTTTGTGGAATATACCTATCCTAGCGGAGCGGTAATAGCCAGTCAATGTAGACATCAGCCAGATACGATGAGAAAGGTATCTGAGTTCTTCCAAGGTACAAAAGGTACAGTTTCAACAGCTGGTGACAAAGTAGAAATGAAAGATTGGCAGGGTAACTCAATTTTCAACCATAGAGGTAAAGATGATCCAAATCCATATCAAGTAGAGCATGATCGTATGTACGCCTCAATACGCAGTGGAGGAGTTATCAGTGATGCAGAAAATGGAGCTAAAAGTACAATGAGTGCTATTATTGGAAGAATGGCCACCTATTCAGGACAGGTAATTACTTGGGATGAGGCCATGAAATCTGATTTACAATTAGTACCGGATGGTTTGACCTGGGATTCACCAGCACCAGTACAGCCAAACGCTGATGGGTGGTATAATATCCCTACACCTGGAAAAACCAAAGTGTTGTAATAGGCTCAAGAAAGCGCAAGTTTATTTTGATAAATTACTTATGACTTTAATAAAGCAAGCATGGTCCCTACTTTTAGTAGGGACTTTTGTTTTTTCCTGCAATGACAAAGCACCAGATAAAACGGAAATAGCAAAATTGGCAAAGCCCAACATTATTTACATTTTGGCAGATGACTTAGGTTACGCTGAGGTGGGGGCGTACGGCCAAGAAAAAATAGAGACTCCGAATATTGATGCTTTGGCGGCAAACGGGATGTTGTTCACGCAGCACTACTCAAGTGCTCCTGTATGTGCTCCGGCCCGTTATATGTTAATGACCGGAAAACATGCTGGTCATGCCTATATCAGAAGCAATTCTGAATGGAAGGAACGAGGGGATGTCTGGAATTATAAAGCTATGGCCAAAGATTCCACTTTGGAAGGTCAGGGACCTATGCCCGATGGTACGATTACGATGGCCAAAAGGCTCCAAGATGTTGATTATACTACCGGTATAGTGGGAAAATGGGGTCTAGGTGCGCCTCATACAAAATCAGTTCCCAATGACATGGGTTTTGATTTTTTCTTTGGATATAATTGTCAGCGACAGGCCCACACCTATTATCCTTTATTTTTATATAAAAACAGGAATAGAGTGCATTTGGCCAACGATACGGTAGCGCCGAACACAAAATTACCGAAAGGAGCCGATCCTGCAGATCCAAAAAGTTATGCAGCCTATACGCTCAATGACTATTCTCCGGATCTAATGTTCAAGGAGCTTTCGGGTTTTGTGGACAGAAACAAGGAGGCTCCATTCTTTTTATATTGGGCTACACCCATACCACATGTCGCATTACAGGTACCCAACAAATGGTTGAATTATTATATAAATAAATTTGGAGAAGAAGAACCCTATTTAGGAAAAATGAGTTACTTCCCTCATCAAAACCCTAGGGCGGCATATGCGGCCATGGTTTCTTATTTGGATGAAAATATAGGTAAATTGGTCAAGCAACTCAAAGATGAGGGGATTTATGACAATACCTTACTTATTTTCACTTCTGACAACGGTCCGTCCTATGCGGGTGGTGCGGACCCTGAGTTTTTTGAAAGTGCAAAACCCTTTGAAGGTGAATACGGGCGTGGCAAGGGTTATTTATATGAGGGTGGAATTCGTGTTCCAATGATTGCTTCTTGGCCGGGGAAGATAAAGCCAGGGAGTAAAAGCGACCATATTTCAGCACATTATGATATGCAGGCCACCTTGGCCGATATAGCGGGTTTTGAAGTGCCCGGAAAATCGGATGGTATAAGTATGGTGCCAACACTATTGTCTCACGAAGGCCAGGTAGAACATGAATTCATGTATTGGGAATTTCCCAGTTATGGAGGTCAGGTTGCTATGCGAATGGGGGATTGGAAGGTAGTTCGCCAAAATCTGAAGGATAAAAAAAAGGAGGCCACTCTTGAGCTGTACAATTTAAAGGAGGACCCGACTGAAACTACCAATGTAGCGGAAAGTCATCCAGAAATCCTGCAAAAGGCGGCCGAAATCTTTAAGAGGGAACGAATATCACCAGAAATGGAAATATTCAAAATCCCAGCAATTTCCAATGGGTTGTTACCTGATTGATACTAAAATGATGGTCAATTATTGCGCCGAAAACTTATAAATAGTTGTCGATTTATATTCTTGCCCTGGCTCCAATACAGTACTGGGGAAATTGTCCTTATTTGGTGAGTCGGGAAAATGTTGGGTTTCCAAACAAATAGATCCCCTATGAGCATATGTTTTATTGTTTTTCCCGATTAATTTTCCGTCAAAAAAGTTACCCCCGTAGATTTGCACTCCAGGTTCACTAGTGAGAACTTCCAATACCCTTCCGCTTTTTGGTTCAGTGACTTTGGCGGCAATTAAAAGGCCTTCTTCATTTTTTATATTTTGATCAAGCACGAAGTTGTGGTCAAATCCATTGCCTAAAGTTAACTGCTCGTGTTCTCCATCTAAACCAGCTTGAATGGTCTTTGCCGTATTAAAGTCAAAAGGTGTGTTTAAGACAGGCATGAGTTCACCCGTAGGTATTAACCCTTTATCTACTGCAGTTATACTGGATGCATTTATTTGCAGAATGTGATCATTTACATTCCCTTCACCCGCGCCTTTCAAATTGAAATAGGAATGATTTGTCAGGTTAACATGGGTTTTTTTATCAGTAGTAGCAAAGTATTCAATCCTCAATTCATTTTCTTCGGTAAGCGTATAGGTTACAACGACATCCAAATTACCCGGATATCCCTCTTCCATATCGGGGGAAGTCCTTTTGAAACGTATGAAGTTTTGAGACACCGAATCTACCTCCCAGACCACAGATTCAAACCCTTTGATGCCACCGTGCAAATGATTACCGTTGTTATTTTTTGCCAAATTAAAGGTCTTTCCATCTAAATCGAACGCCCCATTTGCAATTCTATTCCCATAGCGTCCTATTACTGACCCAAAATATCCTCCGTGGCCTACTTTATAACCTTCAAGCGTAGGATAGCCCAAAACAATATCATCTGTCTTGCCATTTCTATCAGGAACCATGAGTGAAATCAAACGTTGACCATAATTTGTGAAAGCAGCTTCGACACCATTTTTATTTTGCAGTACATATAATGCCACAGCTTGGCCATCAACGGAGTCCTCAAAATCACTATAAGTTATGCCAGATTGAAGAGTTTCTTTTTTCATTGTTGTTTCAGATTTATCGTTTTTACTTGTTTTATTTGTTTCTTTACAGCTTGTCAAGACAACCAATAGGGAAAGAACTGCGGGAAAAATAAAATCTCTAATTTTCATATATTTTCTTGTTAAGTGTATCAAGATATAAATATCTTTACAAATCTGGTCAAATAATAATGAATTCAACAACTCGATTATCTATTTTCTTCCTTTGTCTTTTTCCATCAATGACCACTTTTGTCAGTTGTGGTGAAAAGAAAAGCTCAAAACATGAATCCCAACAAACTACCGAAGTAATTAAAATTGAAGAGGAAATTAAAGTTCCTCAACTGATTATTGATATGCCAGATGATGTGGCCGTGCCTCCAGGTATGGTTTGGGTACCAGGTGGTGAATTTTCCCAAGGTGCCGTCCCACAGGATGAAATGGCCATGGCCCATGAGAAACCGGCCCATAGAGTTGCGGTTAATGGGTTTTTTATGGATATAACCGAAGTAACCAACGCAGCGTTTGAAAAATTTGTTAAAGAAACCGGATATATAACAGTTGCTGAACGAAAAATAGATTGGGAGGAAATGAAAAAACAACTCCCGGAAGGTACACCCAAACCACACGACTCAATTATGCAACCAGGTTCCTTGACTTTCAAGAAGACAAAAAGTCCAGTACTTAATCTCTATGATTTTTCCCAATGGTGGAGGTGGACGATAGGCGCTAATTGGAGGCAGCCCAACGGTCCGGGGAGTACTGTTAAAGGTAAGGGCGATTATCCCGTAGTACATATCGCCTATGACGATGCCTTGGCGTATTGTGAATGGGCCGGTAGACGGTTACCGACTGAATCGGAATGGGAAAGGGCAGCTCGGGGTACCAAAGAAAATACAATATATTTTTGGGGAGATGACATAGCTTCCTTATCCCAAATGGCTAATACTTGGGAAGGAGAGTTTCCCGTGAGTAATACGCAAGCAGATGGTCACGAGCGCCGTGCGCCAGTAAAATCGTATGCACCCAATGACTTTGGAATATATGATATTTCTGGCAATGTCTGGGAATGGACAAGTGATTGGTACAGTACAAATTATTACAAGGAAGCTTCCTCTGACAATGGGATTCTTTACAACCCTTCTGGAGCTGAAAGGCCTTATAACCAAAGAGATCCTTATGCTAGGGAAAAGATAATGAAAGGGGGCTCATTTTTGTGCAACGCGTCTTATTGTGCAAGTTATCGTGTTTCTTCGAGAATGGCTTCCAGTTTGGATTCTTCCCACGAACATTTAGGCTTGAGAACGATTGCTACTGTGGACATGGTGCGAAATACAAACAAAAAAACAGATTGATTAAATGCGTTTTCTAGAAGATTTCAAATCAGAACTAACCATCGAATCGCCTGGAAGAATCAATCTTATTGGGGAACATATCGATTACAATATGGGGTTCGTGCTTCCGACCGCTATTGAAAAGAAAATCATTTTTAAGTTTCAAAAAAATGACTCAAACCGTTTATGTCAAGTGTATAGCATGGGGTACAATGTTGGTTTTGAAATCGATTTGGACCATTTGGAACGAAGCGATAGGGAGTGGGAAAATTACATTTTGGGGGTGCTGAACGAAATTACTAAAAGAACGGATAAACTTCGAGGATTTGATTGTACCATTGAAAGTCATGTACCTATTGGTTCCGGAGTCAGTTCTTCTGCTGCCTTGGAATGTGGACTTGCATATGGTCTAAATGAACTCTTTGATTTGAGATTGACCAAAAGGGACATTGTTGACTTGGCCCAGATGGCCGAGCACACCTATGCAGGAACCAAATGCGGCATTATGGATCAATTCTCATCTGTAATGAGCAAGGAAGGACATGTTATCCTTTTGGATTGCGAGACCGTAGAGTATTCCTATATTCCTATACAAATACAACCTTATAAGATTGTATTGCTCAATACTAATGTTTCGCATAATTTGGCTTCTGGTGAGTACAATGTACGACGGGCACAATGTGAAGAAGGGGTATCTATACTACAAAAGGAGTTTCCTGAAGTGGAATCCCTAAGGCAGGCTACTTTGGCCATGTTGGAGCATTGCAAGGACAGTATGGATCCCAAAGTATTTGACCGGTGTATGTATGTCGTCCAGGAGAATGAGAGGGTAAAAAATGCTGTAGAAGCTTTGAGGCAAAACGATTTAAAGCGTTTGGGAGCACTATTGTATGAAACGCATCAAGGTTTGAGCAAGTTATATGAAGTGAGCTGTGCTGAGCTCGATTTTCTGGTCGAATTCTCCAAATCAAACCCTCAAGTACTGGGTGCTCGAATGATGGGAGGTGGTTTTGGTGGCTGCACTATTAATATCGTCCATGAAGATGCCATCACCAGTTATATCGAAAAAGCCACAACAGCTTATAAAGCAGAATTTGATATCGAATTAACGACTTTTGAAGCAAGCCCTAGCGAAGGGACTTCTATAAAATTCAAGAAATGAACCAGACCGAATTCAACAACAATCCTCATAGAAGATACAATATCTTAACAGGGGAATGGGTATTGGTATCTCCACATCGGACCAAACGACCTTGGCAGGGCAAGGTGGAGAAATTGGCGGAATCCAAACGGCCCAAGTACGACCCTTCCTGTTATTTGTGCCCTTCCAATGGACGTATGGGCGGCGCAGTAAATCCAGACTACAAAAAACCGTTTTCCTTTGTAAACGATTTTTCGGCCTTGTTGAAAGACGTCAAAGCCGATATTTTCTCAAATGGCTTATTAAAGGCCGAATCTGAATCGGGCCTATGCAAGGTTATCTGCTTTTCACCCAACCATTCCTTTACTTTGCCATTAATGTCTAAAGCTGAAATAGAGGATGTAATTTCTCTTTGGCAAAAAGAATACCATGAGTTAGGGGCCATGGAAGGAATCAACCATGTGCAGATATTTGAGAACAAGGGAGATATCATGGGGTGCAGTAATCCACATCCCCACGGGCAAATATGGGCCCAACGTAATGTACCCCAAGAGGTTCAAAAAAAGTGTGACCTACAATCATCCTATTGGGAAAGTAAGGGTAGTAGTTTGCTGGGGGATTATTTGGCCCAGGAACTCAAATTGAATGAGCGTATTGTATTGGAAAATGAGCATTTTGTAATGTTGGTGCCCTATTGGGCGATTTGGCCTTATGAGGTTATGATTTTGCCAAAGCGAAAAAT
>JAGLKG010000235.1 GCA_023141835.1 Maribacter sp.
GACGTTTCCGAAGCAGAAAGAGGTTCATTTGCTGAAATATTAAAAAAAACAACGGCTAGGTTAGATAATATTTTTGAGACTTCATTTCCGTATTCAGCGGGTATACATCAAGCGCCTACAGATGGAAAGGAACATCCCGAATGGCACTTTCATATGTCTTTTTATCCACCCTTATTGCGATCGGCTACCGTTAAGAAATTTATGGTAGGTTATGAAATGTTTGCAAACCCGCAGCGAGATATTACAGCAGAGCAGGCGGCCAACACCTTAAAGGAACTTTCAGATCAACACTATAGCCTGGATTAGTTTTTTGCATAAACACCTTTCCGAAGCAGTTCTAACGATTTACTTGTAGGGTTTATAAAGCAATTTGCATTTAGACAATAATATTGAATTCAAGGGGTTATCGCCTAATGTAATCTACCTAGACCAAATTGGTCTCCGGCTTTGTAGGTTTTACCATCTTTCATATATATTTCGATCATCTTTTCGCTAGAAACGGTATTGTGATTTTCATCTTGTAAAAGGTATAAGGTCTTCCTTGTCTTGCTATGGATTACCTCGCCACTTGATGGATAGGCATATTGACCGTCCATGCTAAAAGTGACCCAGCCGGGCATATCACTCAATGGTATGGTGGTAAGTTGTTGGTATGGTGCCTTTGCATTAAAAATATGCATGCGCATGTTATGACCATCACTTATCCATATCTCTTTTTCATTCGGAGTAAGACCTATACCATGACTTGGGTTGCCATGTCTGCGAACGGGTCCCTTATCCCAACCCTCAACCTCAACACTGGCTATTTTTTTTCCCGTTTGCAAATCTCCTACCTCAAACCCTAAGAGCTCGTTGACATTCACATAAACAAGAGACTCATCGCTATTGATGGTAAAAGGTCGAATACCTGCACTGAAAGGGCCTATTTTTTTTATAACTTTATGTGTTTCGGTATCTGCCACATGCAATAACGGCGACGCAATGTCTGCCATGTAAGCCTGTTTCCCTGAAGGACCATAAATTGTATTATGCGCTCTGGAATGTATTTTTATTTTGGTGATAATGGCTCCTGTCTTACAATTGACTACATTCCAAAAATCTTTTTCCAAAGACGGTAAATACATGGTCAATCCGTCAGGTGAAATGGACATACGATCACAACCACCCTCAAAAGGGATTTCCCATAAGACCTTTTCAGAACCAAGATCAATTCGCTGCAAAGATTGTAATGTGGAAATATAGACACTGTTCAGTGGCACACTTACGGCGATACCTTTGACATTTGATGGTTTGCCATTTTCATGGAAACCTTGGGTATGTATTCGTTTGACGAATTTGTGATTGTTGTCTATGTCAAAAACAAGTAGTCCATGGCCACCATAGCCCAAATAATCCCGGATACCTGGAGTGGCTACATAAAGATAGTGACCAGAGTCAATAGTATTTGTCAATGAAACTTCATTTTTTGAGGTTTTCATTGGTGTAATCCAAGCAGTGCTAACTCCAAACAGCATTGCACCTAGCAGTAAAACGAGTGCGAGATATTTTTTCTTTTGAATTTTCATTTTTAAAGTTGGTTTAGGGATGGAATAGGTAGAAAGGTACTTATTTTAGAGTAAAGTGGATAATTTTCCGCTGTCAAAAAAGTAAATCGATTAAGGAGTGGTTCTATGTAAAAAAAATGTAAAAGGCACAACATTTATTATGTAGAAATGTTAAGATGAAATCACTTTGTGATTATCTGCTGAATCATATTTTTTTTTGGCATAAAAGCCGTATTTTAAAAGACCAAAAACCAACCCTATGAGTGATAGACGAAAATTCATTAAAAATCTAGGAGCTGCCTCAATCTTGACAACTGTTCCATTAAGCCAAGTTTCAGCCAATAAACCTAGTAATATCAAAGAAAAGAAGGTGATAGGCGCAGGACTAATTGGTGTTCGAAATATGGGTTGGGGTGATTTAAATTCCTTTTTAAAAAATGAGGGTACACAATGCATCGCTCTTTGTGATATTGATAGTGTTTTGCTTGAAAAACGGGCAAATGAGATTGAAGACCGAACAGGTAAACGGCCTAAAACCTTCAATGACCATCGTAAGTTTTTAGCTGTAAAGGGACTCGATGCCGTTTTTATTGGAACACCGGACCATTGGCATTGTATTCAAATGACCGATGCTTGTGCAGCCGGAAAGGATATCTACGTGGAAAAACCAATAGCCAATAGTATTTTTGAAGCTGACCTGATGGTGAAAGCCGCACGTAAGTACAATAGAGTGGTACAGGTAGGACAATGGCAAAGAAGCGACCCACATTGGAACTCTGCTTTTGAGTACCTCGACACAGGAGCGCTTGGAAAAATAAGACAAGTAAAGGCCTGGGCCAATGTAAATTATGGTCGCGGATTTAAAGTGGCCCCAGATACAAATCCCCCTGTGGGAGTTGACTATAACAGGTGGTTAGGGCCTGCCCCAAAAAGACCTTTTAATAAAAATAGGTTTCATGGTTCCTTTCGTTATTTCTGGGATTATGCCGGAGGTCTTATGACTGACTGGGGTGTGCATATGTTGGATATGGTCTTAAAGGGTATGAATGCCACTGCTCCCAAATCGGTTGCCGCCATTGGTGGAAAAATGGCTTTTCCCAATAATGCTGCTGAAACTCCAGATACACTGACTACAATTTATGACTTTGGGGATTTCAGTTTTGTGTGGGAGCAATTTATAGGTATGGGAACTTCTCCCTATCTGGAGGAATCTGGAGAACCAGGAGTTGCTTTCATAGGGGAAAATGGCATTTTGGCCATCAATAGGGCTAGTTGGGAAGTACTTCCACTTGAATATGATGGAAAATACTTGACCGAAGTTTTGCCAAGGCGTAAAAGTAGATTCAGTGGATTGGATGCGCATACCAAGAACTTCTTCGAATGCATTAAAAACCGAAAAGACCCTAACTGTACCATTGAAATGGGTAGAAATGCCGCTTTGGTGGCCCATTTGGGAAATATCGCTTATCGGACAGGTAAAAAGTTGGAATGGGATGAAATAGAAGGACTTATTTCAAATACAACTGAAGCCAATGGTTACCTGAAACCAGATTATCGCGCCCCCTGGAAATTATGGGAAGATTAAGGATTTGGATATGTGAACTTATCGATAAAATTGGTTAGCAATTATTAGTTTGGTATTGAGGGTCAAACACGCAGTTTGTTAAGCATAGTGCACTCCAATTGTATTTTACAATCTTATTGCTATCTTCGATGGCCAATCGTCGAAATCCAAACGAGATATAATTTTGGGAGTCAGTATTGGTACGACTAATTCGTGTTGCATGAAAAGCTTGATTTCTACTTTGATTACCATTTTCACAATTTGCATTTGCGCATGTTCACAAGAAGATACTACCAGCTCTTCGGAAAAAGCATTGAATATTCAAATTGCCACAGTTGGGAATTCATGGGTGATGGACAACAACAAGTATATTGCATCTACTATCATAGGGGATGAAGGCGTTAGTAATTGGACTAATGGTAAACATATTATCCGGACATTTTTTTATGTGGGTAAGACCGGTAAAATATCCTTGGGGCTTAAGGCAAAGGTCGAATCAGGAACGTCCAAAATTAAAGTTTTATTTGGAAATGAATCGAAGGAAATAGAACTGAAAGAATCTCAATTTGATAACATTTATATAGGTGACTTTCAAATAGACCATGTGGGATACCATTATATTGATTTAATTGGGTTGGATAAAAGTGGAGCTAGTTATGCCGACGTAAGTGATGTTTTATTGGGAAATATCAACAACATTGATATAAAGTTTATTAGTGATGAATATTATTGGGGACGAAGAGGCCCCTCGGTCCATTTAAATTATGAAATACCCGAAGAGGTAGGAGACATCGAATGGTTTTATAGCGAATTGATGATACCCAAAGACCAAGATGTAATAGGGTCTTATTTTATGGCCAATGGCTTTAACCATGGCTATTTTGGGATACAAGTGAATTCATCCACTGAGAGAAGGGTTCTTTTTTCAATTTGGAGTCCATATCAAACGGATAATCCTGCGGACATACCAGAAGATTACAAAATCAAATTAATGAAAAAAGGTGATGGCGTTACCAGCGGTGAATTCGGTAATGAGGGTTCTGGTGGTCAAAGTTATAAAGTGTTCGATTGGAAAACGGAGGTGCATTATAGATTTCTTGTCGGGGCTCGTCCCTCTGAAGAAGAATATACAGATTATACCGCCTATTTTTATGACCCTGAAATGAATAATTGGAATTTAATTGCACAGTTCAGAAGGCCTAAAACCAATACCTATTTAAAGGGCTTATATTCTTTTTTAGAAAATTTCATTCCAGACCAAGGAGTATTCGATAGAAAAGGAATGTATAGTAACCAATGGGTATATGACGCTGCGGGATGGCATGAAATGGATAAGATTAAATTTACTGTAGATAATACGGGCAGAAAACAAAATAGATTGGATTATTCAGGGGGTGTTGATGCAAATGTCTTTTATTTGAGGCATTGTGGTTTTACCGATAACCAAACCCCTGTCGATTCTGAATTTCAGAGAAACAAATTAGGAATCACACCAAATGTGGATTTTGGTTCCTTGGAATAATTAATACTAACAAAACAAATTTTATGAAAAAAAGTTATATGGCAGCCGCGGATAGATATGATGCAATGAAATATAACCGCTGTGGAGACAGTGGATTATTATTACCCGTAATATCATTAGGGTTATGGCATAACTTTGGAGGTGTGGATATGCACGAGAATAGTCGGGCAATGGTTCAAAGGGCGTTCGATTTGGGAATAACCCATTTTGACTTGGCGAATAATTATGGCCCGCCATATGGATCAGCGGAAGAAACCTTCGGAAAAATTCTAAAAGAAGGTATGAAGTCCTATCGCGACGAAATGATTATTACTTCCAAGGCGGGGTATGATATGTGGCCTGGACCTTATGGAGAATGGGGTTCGCGAAAATACCTGATTGCCAGTTGTGACCAAAGTCTAAAACGCATGGGATTGGACTATGTTGACATTTTTTATAGCCATAGACCAGACCCAAACACCCCTTTAGAAGAGACCATGATGGCCTTGGATAGAATTGTTAGATCAGGTAAGGCGCTGTATGCTGGAATATCATCATATTCCCCAGAGCAATCCCAACAGGCAATTGACATCTTAAAGGATTTAGGAACCCCCTGCTTGGTGCATCAACCTTCCTATAGTATGTTCAATAGATGGGTAGAAGACGGTCTTTTAGATGTTTTAAGAACAAATGGGGTGGGTTCAGTGGTTTTTAGCCCCTTGTTTCAAGGTCTTCTGACGGATAAATATCTGGATGGCATTCCCAAAGAGTCCAGAGCGGCCAAATCACACGGTCATTTACAAAAGGATCAAGTAACTACGGACTATATCGAAAAAGTTAAAAAATTGAATGAAATAGCAAAGGGTAGAGGTCAAAAAATGGCTCAAATGGCCCTTGCTTGGGTGCTAAGAGATGAAGCAGTTACCTCGGTGATTATTGGCGCAAGCAAGGTATCCCAAATAGAAGATGCAGTTGCCATACAGACGAATCTTGAGTTTACATCTGGGGAATTGAAGGCCATTGAAGACATATTAAGTCAATAAAATATGGTTTGGCCAAAAAGAAGACCATTCATGAATTTCTTTATAGACCCCATATATTTATTTTCATCATTAATTGACCATGCAATTTAAAAACAAAATAGCTCTGGTCACGGGAGGAGCCCGTGATATTGGCAGGGCCATAAGTATAAAGTTAGCTGAGGGTGGGGCCAAGGTAATTCTTCACTACTACCAATCGGATGAAGCCGCTCAGGAGACATTGGCTACAATTAAAGAAAAAGGAGGGGAGGCCTTTGTTTTCAAAGCAGATTTAAGGAAGATAGAGGAAGTAAAGAAACTCAAAGAATTCAGTATTGAAAAATTCGGGGATTCCCTGAATATCCTTGTCAATAATTCAGGAGGGTTAATTGCTCGTAAGAGTTTGGCAGAACAGGACGAAGCATTTTATAATGCTGTAATGGACTTGAATTTTAAATCACTTTTTTTGGTTTCTAATGCTTTTGTAGGAATGATGTCTTCCGGTGGAGCCATTGTTAATCTTTCATCCTTGGCCGCACGAGACGGAGGAGGAGGAGGGTCCTCTCTCTATGCTGCATCCAAGGGAGCTATTACAACCTATACGCGTTCATTGGCAAAAGAGTTAGGACCTGGAGGTATTAGGGTTAACTCGGTCTGTCCAGGTTTAATTGATACTACATTTCATGATATTTTCACTCCAGAAGAAGTGCGTAAAAGAGTGGCTGAATCCACACCATTGCGTAGAGAAGGAACATCTGAAGATGTAGCTGACTTAGTTGCTTTTTTGGCATCTGACAAAGCCTCTTTTATTACTGGTGCCAATTATGATATCAACGGTGGACTGGGGTTTTCCTGATGAAAAAGTGTTAAAAAGGATATGGATAGCCTCGGTCTGTTTTCTTGCTGTTATCGCTATACTCTGTCTTTTGATTCGATGTGGTTTTACTATTTAATTGCATTTGAAATTAAATGATGATATATATCAGGGTATCATTTAGACAAAAGAATTAGCTTTATGTTAATCTTAAACCCTATACTATGACAATAGATATTCAATATGTTCAGATGGCCACTAGTGAAGCTATGGATTCGCTTTTGACAACAAAATTAAATAAACTTGCCAAGAAATATGACTGGATAATAAGGGCTCAGGTTCGCTTTAAACAAGAAAATGACCCAACAGGAAAAGGTAAGATCTGTGAAATGGAACTCAGTGCTCCGGGACCACGTATTTTTGCGCAATCCAACGAAGATGATTTTGAAAAAGCAGCGGCCCAGACCATAAAGGATCTTGAAAAACAACTAAGTAAAAGAAAGGCAATAATGAACAAGCATTGATTTGAAGATATAATGCATAGAGATAATCATATATCATGAAAAGAATACTTATACCCGTTGACTTTTCAGAATACTCAGAATATGCGATGGAAGTTGCGGCCCTTATGGCCAAAAAATTTAAGGCGGAGTTGTTCATACTTCATATGTTGGGGCTTTCAGAAGCTATTTTTACTAAAAATGAATCACAGGAGTTCATGGAAGCTCAATACTACATGAAATTAGCAAAAAAGAGGTTCGATTCATTTTTGGATAAACCCTATATACAGGGACTTAAAACTTTTCAGACGGTACAGAACTACAAAGACTTCTATGAAATCAATAATTTTGTTAAAGAAAAAGATATTGATTTAGTAGTCATGGGTTCCCATGGCACAAGTGGATTAAGCGGTTTATTTGTGGGCTCAAATACCGAAAAAGTTGTAAGGACCTGTAGTGTTCCTGTTTTGACCATAAAAAGAAGAAGATCTGATTTTATAATCAAAGAGGCAGTTCTTGCCTGCAATTTTGAGGTTGAAAATAGTAGTGCGTATAACAAAGTAATCAGATTTTTTGGAATGATTGGCGCAAGAGTCCATTTGGTCTATGTAAACTTACCAAATATTACCTTTAAAAGTACTGAAGAAATGAAGAAGCAGGTTGAGCTGTTCATGAGTGTTTCCCATTATGGAAATACCTTTAAAAATGAACACGTAGTTTGTCTGAATGATTACAGTATTGAGGAAGGTATTTATTATTATGCAAAATCGATAGATGCTGATCTAATAGCTATTCCTACCCATGGCAGACAAGGTTTGGCACATTTCTTTAAGGGTAGTATTGGTGAGGATATTGCAAACCATGCCAGTTTGCCCGTATTGACCTTTAGATTGTAGATTTACTTTGAAAAAAAAATTAAACTTGGCCAATTAGTATCAATTCTGATTTATTTTCTTCCACAACTCGTATTCATTTTAATTAATAGTAGCACGATTAAAGGGAAAACTCGGTCTGTGGGTCACATTTATGAACACGGTTTAGGGGGTAACCAATGCAACGGAGTTCTCGTTTCACTTTTTTAATAACTCCATTACTATCAAATACAAAGGAAAGTGTTTTGTTTTCCAGATTAATGTCCAATATCTTCATATCCAGAATCCGACTTAAGTTTCGAATAATAGTCTTACTTTTTGGGAATTTACAACGCATTATTTCTTTTGAAATGATTTGAATCAGCTTATAAAAGCATTCTTTTTCATTCTTTTACAATTTAATACCGACTAAAATGAATACTGTCCTCGCCATAGATATCGGTGGTACTTATACCAAAATAGGAGTAGTTACGGAAGAAGGTGAAATATTGATTTCCAAAGTTTTCAATACTCGATCAAAAGATTCTTTTGATTCGTTTTTTCAGGAATTGGTTACCGAGGTAAACCTGCTGACATCGAAACTAGATCAAGATTGCAAAATATTGGGAATTGGGGTAGGGGCTCCGAATGCCAATTCGTATACAGGTAATGTTGAAAATCCACCCAACCTAAAATGGGGGAAACGCATTCCTTTGGCCAAATCCATAAAGGATTCCTTTGAATTGCCGGTCTTCATTGCAAATGACGCCAATGCAGCGGCCTTGGGTGAATTGAAATTTGGAATGGCCCAGGGAATGCGGAATTTTGTGGTCTTGACCTTGGGTACAGGTTTAGGAAGCGGTATTATTGTTAATGGAGATCTTTTGTTAGGGGAACATGCCCTAGCAGCAGAAATAGGCCATGTAAATGTTGATCCAAATGGCAGACAATGTAATTGTGGGTTGCAAGGATGTTTGGAAGCCTATGCATCCGTAACAGGAATTAAACGAACTGTTTTTGGACTTATGGCGAAAATGAGGGTAGATTCTTCTTTACAAGGGGTAAGCTTTGATGACCTGACCGGGGAAACAATTACAAATGCAGCCCTAAAAGGAGATGAACTGGCTCTGAAAGCATTTGACGTTACTGCTGCGATATTGGGCCGAAAAATGGCCGATACCGTTGCACACTTGGACCCTGAGGCATTTATTTTAACAGGTGGCCTAAGCAAAGCTGGGGAAGTTCTTTTGAAACCTGTTGTTGCAAGTATGGAGAAAAATCTCTTTATCGCTTACAAGGGAAAAATCAAAGTTTTGATATCCGAAGCCCCAAGGGAAAGTACTATACTGGGGCCAGCGGCCTTGGCATTCAAAAACCTAAAAACACTTGCAATCCAAACCTAATCTTGCAATAAGTGCCCTAAACTTTCACTGTCCATGACATGTTCGGTGATAGAAAACACCTGTTTTCTATTTTTCCGCACTGTTTTATAGAATTTGGCAATGTCATCTTCGAGGTCTTGGTGTTCTTTTCTGAATACGTTTGAATCGTGCTTAAAAGCATCGTCTATGGTTTGTACGATGTGAGCCAGATGTTGGTCAACTCTTTTTAGAAGCTTTTTGACAGTTCTCTTGTCCTTTAAAACATTTTGTCCTATGGTTTTTACAGCTTCAAGATTTTCTTTCTTGGTAATCCAGATAAAATACTTATTCAGTAATTTATTCAAGAATCGTAAATCCTGTTTGTAGAATAATAAATCTGATTTCCAATGCTTGGTCAAGATATATAACTCATCCCAATCAGTATCCTGTATATAATTTCCTTTGGGCCTACTTCTATAATTTTCCATGTGAACCAGATTTAATTCAATATCATTTAATCTCAATTAAAGTTACCCATAACCACATGGATTTCTTATGATTTTTATCATATGAAAGTCATTGAAACGGACTATCGCCGTAAGATTGTATCACCCCTCACAATGATACAATCTGTATTCTCAACAAAATTAGGGTTGTAGATAACCGTCAATACGAAAAGCTCATAACTGTTTTTTTATTCCCAAAACCTTTACTGTTACATTAAGGATACGAAACTGCACGCGATTGTTGTGACCAAATAAAATATATATTATATATTGATATTTGATATTTTATTAGATATTTGTCCTCTTTTTTATGTTTTAGTACATATAAATTAGCAAACGATATTGGGTAAATGAAAGAAATAATGTTGAGGCTTACAAATAGGGTGTCTATTAGCAGTATGCTTTCTGTCTGCATTGGGATAGTTTATGTATGGTTCGGTATGTTGAAGTTTTTCCCTGGCTTAAGTCCTGCAGAAACGATTGCAATGGATACGATCAGTGAGTTGACCCTTGGCTTTATTCCCCAAAAGGTATCACTTATTATGTTGGCCGTTTGGGAAGCGGTTTTGGGCGTGTTATTGATTGTAGGTTTCTTGAACCGGTTTGCTTTGAACCTTGCTATGGTGCATATGGTTCTTACTTTCACACCTTTTTTCTTTTTCCCAGACCTCACATTTACCAATGCTCCGTTTGGGTTGACACTATTGGGTCAATACATTATGAAAAATATAGTATTCCTAGCTCTTTTGGTATTTCTATTGACCAAAGAAAGAACGAAATTGAAGGAGTTTAACAAATAGGGTAGTAAGCTTTTTACTCCGGATACTATTCGTATAGTCGTAATCTGTTCTTGAGCGATATGATTTCTTTATGCATGTTTTCAATTCGATGCAGCAGCTGATTAATGACCTCAATACCCTCTAAGTTTATATCAAGATCTCTGTAAAGACGGACTATTTTTTCAGCCTTTGGCAATTCTTCATAGGACAAATAATGGATTTTCTTTTTTTTAACAACATCTAGAAGTCCAAACTCATGGAGTTTGATGATAAATTGTGTAGTTATGCGATGGCTGCTGCAAAATTCAGTTATCGTTATGTAATTGCCTTGTTTCATCATTTTTTTGAATGTATTGTGGCTAACTCCTTGAAAAGTTCTTTTTCCTTTTGGGAAAGATTGCTAGGGGTCTTTATTTGGTAGGTAATAAAAAGATCCCCGAATTCTCCATCTTTTTTGTACACGGGAAACCCTTTTGACTTCAGCCTGACCCTTGTTCCGTTTTGGGTTTCAGGTTTTATTTTAAGCTTGACCTTTCCATCAAAAGTATCGACCATAATCTCTCCGCCCAAAACTGCTGTACAAATATCCAGATTCTGCATTTTGAAAAGGTTGTTGCCATCTCTTTTGAAAAGGGTGTCGTTCTCAATGGAGAATGTGATATAGAGATTACCTTTTGGACCACCATTTTGTCCTGGTCCCCCATGCCCTTTTATTTTAATGGTCTGTCCGTTTTCAATACCGGCTGGTATGGTTATTCGAATGTTCTTGCCATTAACGGTCAAGGTGCGTTTATGGGTAGTATAAACATCTCTTTGGCTAAGTGTTACCCTTGCATTAAAATCCTGCCCACGAAATTTAACCTTTCCCCTTCTGGCGAAGCCGCCAGATGCTCCCGAACCGAACATTGATTCAAAAAAATCAGAAAAGTCCTGTTCTCCATATCCATCTGTATAATCGGAAGAATAACTGCTGTGTTGTCGTTGTGCTTTCTTCGCTTTTTCTATTTCATCGGCATGTTGCCAGTCTTTGCCATACGTATCGTATTTTTTCCTGTTTTCGATATTTCCCAAAACCTCATTGGCTTCATTGATTTGCTTGAACCTACTCTCAGCTTCACTATCATTGGGATTTACATCAGGGTGGTATTTTCTGGC
>JAGLKG010000236.1 GCA_023141835.1 Maribacter sp.
GAGGACGTGAACTATAGGGACCTTGATGATGACGGGGACGGTATAGACACGCCCGATGAGGATGCCGATGGTGACAATGACCCTACCAACGATGATACGGATGACGATGGTACCCCTGATTATCTGGATCCGATCGGTCCCGACACGGATGATGACATGGCTTCGACCGATGAGGACATTCCTGTGGAGGTGGCTATACTGGACAATGATACGGGCATCCCTGACAACGGTATACTAACGACAACTGATCCGGAAAACGGAACGGTTGTAATCAATGATGGCGGTACGCCCGATGACGTAAGAGACGATACAGTGACCTATACTCCGGACAGCGGGTTCAACGGTACGGACAATTTCGAATATACTGTTTGTGATGCAATGGAAAACTGTGATACGGCAATTGTAGAAGTCGTGGTGAAGGAAGTAGAGGAGGTGCCTATTGAAGTAAATCAGATGGTAACTCCAAATGGAGATGGAAAGAATGACTTCCTATTTATAAGGGGAGTAGAGAATGCCAGGAATAATACCATAAAGATTTTCAATAGATGGGGAGTAGCGGTATATGAGGGCTTTGACTATAACAATCAGAACAATGTTTTTGACGGTAGATCCAAAGGAAGATCTACGATAAGTGTTCAGGAATATCTGCCATCAGGAGTATATTTTTATATCTTTGAATACCAAAAAAATAGCCAGAATAATATTACTGATAGCGGTTATATTTATATCAGCAAATAATACTTCACACTGCTTATGAACATTAGAAATAGTAGCTTAGCGACAATTTTATTTATAATCATATCCTTACAAATTGTAACAGCTCAACAAGACGCCCAATATACACAGTATATGTTCAATACCATGAGCGTTAATCCAGCATATGCAGGTTCAAGGGGACAACTTAGTATTGCTGCCCTGTATAGATCTCAATGGGTAGGTCTGGATGGTGCTCCTAAAAGCCAAACCTTGAATTTGCATTCGCCCATACGAAATAGTAAGTTAGGGTATGGTATCTCCATTGTGAACGATGAAATTGGGAATGGCGTAGTTCAAGAAACGTATTTTGATGCTGTGGTTTCTTATACCATTGATGTTTCCCGGGAAGGTAAATTATCTTTTGGATTAAAAGCCGGCGGAAACCTTTTAAACTTGGATTTCAATGGTTTACGAAACTTTGATATTGAACCTGTAAATGTGGATAATATTGAAAATAAGTTTTCGCCGAATGTGGGAATAGGACTTTATTATCATACAAATGCGTTTTATGCTGGCTTATCCGCTCCCAACCTTTTGCAAACAGAGCATTTTGACAATGGGCAAAGTGATGCCAACTCAGTTCAATTTCTTTCCAAAGAGCGAATCAATTTCTATTTGATAACAGGGTATGTTTTTGATTTAAACGGAAATCTAAAATTTAAACCGGCCCTTTTGACAAAAGTAGTTGGCGGAGCTCCTTTGCAAGTTGATTTTTCCGGTAGTTTTATGTTCAATGACAAATTTACTTTTGGTGCTGCATATAGATGGGATGCCGCCATAAGTGCTATGACGGGATTCCAATTATCCGACCAGTTAATGTTGGGGTTGGCGTATGACCGGGAAACAACTGATTTGGGCGGTACGCAGTTTAATGATGGGTCCTTCGAAGTGTTCTTAAGGTTTGAATTGGTCAAATCTTTCCGAAGATTGGTTTCGCCTCGTTTTTTCTAAATTGGTGTAAATGATAAAAAAAATAGTACTACTCGTTATTTTTGCCCTTTTTTCAGTCGGAAGGTCTTTTTCCCAGGAAAGGTTGACTAACAAAGGAAATGAAAAATATGGGGAATACTCCTTTAGCCCCGCTATAGACATTTATAAGAGGGTTTTGGAAAAAGGGTACTCATCTGCCGACCTTTTGGGAAAGTTGGGTGATTCATATTATTTCAATGCGGATTATAAGGAAGCTGCGGAAACCTATAAAAGACTTGTAAGCGAGTATGAGTCCGACCTGAGCCCTGAATACTATTTTAGATATGCCCAAGCACTTAAATCATTGGGGGACTACGAAGCATCGAACACTCTGATGTCGAAATTTATTGAAAGCACCTCAGATGACAGAAGAGCTTCAGTTTATAAAAATGAACAGGATTATCTGGAAGTTATAGAGAAAAACTCTGGCAGATATGATTTAAGTACATTTGAATATAACTCTCCATATTCTGATTTTGCACCCTCATTTTACAAAGAAGGACTTATTTTTTCTTCCGATAGGGATACGGGGAATTTTGCTAGATATAGACATACTTGGAATTCAAAAGATTTTTTGGACTTGTACAAGGTAGATGTGGATAGTGCTTCCAATAATGTTGTAAAAAAATTGGGAGAACATGTGAATACACGACTCCATGAATCAACGACGGTGACGACAAAAGATGGAGCCATATTGTACTTTACAAGAAATAATGTTAAGGACGGAAAGTATGTAAAGGATGAAGAGGGAATGATTCGTCTCAAAATCTTTAGAAGTGAATTGGTAGATGGAATATGGTCAAATATAGAGGAACTTCCATTTAATAGTGATTCTTATTCCGTGGCGCATCCTACTTTGAGTAAAGACGGAAGGACCTTATTTTTTGCTTCGGATATGCCGGGTTCATATGGTGAGTCCGATATTTTTAAAGTCTCTATTAATAGCGATGGAACCTTTGGAACCCCTGTAAATCTTGGAAATAATATTAATACGAAGTCAAGAGAGACTTTTCCATTTATTACTACTAAGGAGGTGCT
The DNA here is from genome assembly GCA_023141835.1 of Maribacter sp. Classification (GTDB taxonomy): domain Bacteria; phylum Bacteroidota; class Bacteroidia; order Flavobacteriales; family Flavobacteriaceae; genus Maribacter_A. Next base: position 2,764 of record JAGLKG010000236.1, read on the forward strand.
TTATTTTTCCTCAGATGGGTATCCAGGTTTAGGAGGATTGGATATTTTCGCTACTAAAATTGCCTTTAATGACTATAATGGTGCTGTTGTAAACGTAGGAAGGCCGATTAATAGTGGAATGGATGATTTCACCTTTGTCCTCAATGAAGATACCCACCTGGGTTATTTTGCCTCCAATAGGCAAGAAGGGCAAGGTGAGGATGACATATATGGCTTTCTCGAGACTACTCCTTTGATTTTAGATTGTAATCAGCAAATTTCTGGGACAGTTAGGGATAAGATATCGAATGAAGTATTGGTCGGGGCAACCGTCAAGATCATTGATGAGAATAATGAAGAGCTACTTACCACAGTTACAGATTCTGAGGGCAAGTATAACTTATCGTTGGATTGCCATAAGGGAAATTTTGTTAGGGCATTGATGCAGGGTTATGTTCCTTCAGAAGAGTATTTGGGAAGATCTGAAGGCAAACCCAACATCGTGGACTTTTATTTGGAAAGGGACAGGGTCATAGCAGGATTTGGAGACGACTTGGCAAAACTTTTACAATTGAGCACCATTTACTTTGGTTTTGATAAATATAATATCCGTAAGGATTCTGAAATTGAGGTACAAAAAGTTATTGTTGCCATGGAAAAATATCCGAGCCTCAAAATAAAGGTAAACTCACATACAGACAGTCGGGGTAGAGATGCCTATAACCTTTGGCTATCACAAAAAAGAGTGGAATCTACGGTGAACCTTATGATTTCGAAAGGAATCTCTGAAAATCGCTTAATGGGAGAAGGTTTTGGAGAAACAAAATTGGTTAACAAATGTGCCAATGGTGTTAGATGTTCTGATACTGAGCATGGGAACAATCGTAGATCCGAGTTTATTATTTTGGAATAAGAATATACCTTCATTTATGGCCCATGCCGATGTCACCAGCATGGTTCAGACAGCAGGTAGTAGTGATTACTATGTGGCGGACATTGCGTTGGCAACGGGAAGCGCATATATGGGACGCTATGGTGGATGGGCTATGCTGGTGGTTTACAATGATCCGACCGAAAAGACACGATGTATAAGCGTCTGGGACGGTTTTGATTTCTTTGGTTTCGGTGCTAATGATAATTTTAGGGTAACAGGTTTACTCACCCCGGGATCGGGAATATTCGAAACCTATGCCGGATATTTCGGGATGGATGGCGAGGCGTGTTATACGGGCGATTATGTAAGTATCAACGGAACCGCTTTGGCCAATGGATTAAACGCTAGTAATAATACACTAAATGGTACTATCTCTGAATTTGGAGTGGATGTTGGTGGGAAAAGTCCTAATTTAGGATACAATTGGGAAATGGATATTGATGTTTTCGACGCTTCGGGTTTTGTTCCTAATGGAGTCACCAGCTTGAATGTGGTAATGGGTAGTAGCTTCGAAAGAATCTGAGGAGGTGTCTTTGTGGTGTCCAATGAGATTGCCTTTCCACCGGTTTCGAACAAGTCTTTTGGCCTTAATATTATTATTCCGGGCGATAAATCAACAGTTACCTTCTTAGTGGATAATCCGGCACAAGGTATCTTACTCAACAATTTTGCATTAACTGATAATTTACCCTCAAGAATGAATATTTCACCTAAGCATAATGGTCCTTCCTCCAGTTGAGGTTCCATAATGGCAATTCTAGGAGCTAATAACTTCTCCATTTCGCGTATAAGCCTACTGGTATACTTTACTTGTACCTTTACTTTTGACGTGGATACCTCCGATTTTGGCGCATTCGAAAATACAATTTTCACTAGTCACATTTCCAACGATCAGAATATTCCCTTGGGCAGCAGAAATTAAGGGTTTATTTACTGTTAAAGTTAAAATAGCAATTACCAACAAACGGATTACTTATCGGATAAATAGTAATTAATAAGTATTTCTTTTCTCTAATTAAAGACAATCTAAGGTTATCTAATCGACTTTTGCTCATTGTTATATCCCTCTTTTAAAGAGGAAAAATGTTCTTCGTTTTTGATAATAATCTTATAATCATAAGTTTAAATTTATTTGGTTTCCTAGGGATTTATTTCAGCCATTTTAAACCAGTAAAAGGGCAAGTTTTCCTGAACGGAAAAATTGTACAGCTGAAGCTCAAAAATCAAAAGGAAATTTAAAATCAAAAACCATCAGAGTGATGAAAAATCCTACCCGTAACCCTTGGGATGCCCTACTATTAAACACATGATCGACCAACGAAACATCCATGAAACCTAATAAATCATCGATGAAAACCTCAATTTTTAAGAGCTATACAGTACAAATAGGCACTTACACAACATTTATTTTCCTGAGGTAGGTATACAATTAATTTTGTAAAGTATAAACATTAAGCTTTGATAATCAGCTGGATATCAAGCCAGACTAAAAAAACACAAACCATGAATAACCTGACCCCCCCATCAATGAATTCATTCGGTAAAATACTGAATGATAGCGTATTGGAAAGAGCACCTATTCCAATGCCTTGTTTAGCCCTAAATAAAGATATACTTTGAATCCATAGTTATATTGTCATTTGAAGATGATACAGGTACACTAACCATGATTTCGTATCAAACTATAAACAACTAACCAAACAGCTTTGAAACACAAAACCATTATAAGTAAAAACGTTATTATGAACAGAAAGATATTGATATTGATTTTTCTTCTGTTTTCCGGATTTGCCTTTGCGCAGACCACTGTTAATCTAGAAGATCAATGTAATTGTGAAGTCCTTAGTGGGACTGCGGTTACCGCTCCAGGGATGATTACCCCAGCGGGAGCTGACACAGGGGATGTCTATGTTAATACCAGTACGGGTACCATTTATTTTTGGGATGGTGATTCCTGGGAGTTGACCTCTTCAGATGACCAACAAGTTCAAAATTTTAATTTTGATTCTGTAACTAACGAGTTGAGTCTTGAGTTAGAAAATGGAGGAGGATTGTTTTCAGTTACCTTGCCTACGGAGTCTTTAACGACTTTGACCCTGAATGGTAACAGTCTTGAATACTTGGATGAGGACGGTACTATTAATGTTATCTCATTGAATGTGGGCAGCTTGGCCTTGGGTGCGGATGGTAACTCTTTTGATTATACTGACGAAGCAGGACTTTTGACCAATATTTCCATGAATGTTGGTGTATTGGTTTTCAATGCTATAACAAGAGAGCTTACTTATATTGATGAAGAAGGCACCTCCACAATAATAACGCTACCAGCTGAAACGATTACCAACCTTATCGAC
>JAGLKG010000237.1 GCA_023141835.1 Maribacter sp.
CAACATCGCCAATCATCTGATAGAGGAAAAGTTTCAGAATGCTTCCCCGTTCATGGAAGATGGAAGTGTCAATAAGCCCTTATTCGGTGATTTGATGCATGATATGATGGCCATAAACCGCAGTATCGAGGTATATTTACTGGATCAAAACGGGGAAATCCTCTACTCAGTGGTTTTGGAACATAGCGACAGTTCTGATGTAAAACATGTTTCCTTGGAACCCATTAAAGCATTTATAACGACAAAGGGTGAGGAATATATTTTAGGGGATGATCCAAGAAATCCAGGTGAACAAAAAATATTTTCCGCTGCCCCTTTTACGGTTGACGGGCGGCAAGGATTCATGTACATCATACTTGCTGGAGAGGAACTTCAGCAGGTTAGTGACACTTTGATTGGGCGTTATTTTTCAAGGTTGGGTATTGGTGCAGCTCTTCTATCCACATTATTCGCTGGATTGATTGGCTTGTTGAGCATTTGGTTTTTGACCAAAAATCTACGTTTGATGACAGGAACGGTCAGGCGTTTTCAAGAAGGTGATTTGGAAGCGAGGATTGAAAATCCCAAGGATTCAGATATTGAGGTTTTTGCAAACTCGTTCAATGAAATGGCCGACACCATTGTAGAAAATATGGATAAAATGAAGTCTGTTGACCTTTTAAGAAGGGAATTGATTGCCAATGTGTCCCATGACCTAAGAACTCCCCTTGCTATATTGAAAGGATATATTGAAACCCTGCAGATGAAAAAGGATTCATTAACCGAGAATGAAAAGCAGGAATATCTGCAAATCACCCACGACAATGTGGATAAACTTTCGAATCTGATCAATCAGTTATTTGAGTATTCGAAGTTGGAAACCGAACAGATTACGCCTATAAAGGAGCCATTTTCCATTACGGAGTTGTCCCACGATTTAATCGCAAAATTCCGAGTTTTGGCCGATCAAAAACATATAAGTTTACAACTTAACAATCCTGAGGAGAATTGCATGGTCTTCGCTGATGTTAGTTTGGTTGAACGGGCTTTGCAAAACCTGATCGAGAACGCCATTAAATATACGGCGCCAAACGGTCAAGTCAAACTATCCCTTAATCGCAAAAACAAACATGTTGAAATCAATATTACCGACAATGGTTCAGGCATACCTTTGAGTGAGCAGCCTTTTATCTTTGACCGCTATAAACAGGTAGATAAAAGCACAAAGAAACTGGGATACGGCTTGGGCTTGGCAATCGTCAAAAAAATAATGGATTTGCACGATACAACTATTACCGTAATGAGCAAACCCAAAGAAGGAAGTTCCTTTATTTTCAACTTACCGGCATATCAGGTATGATGGGGAATGATTGCTATGTAAAAAGGGCATATGCCGCAGAAGAAGACCTGTCAGATTTCAAAACCTGACAGGTCTCGATGTTTGTTCTACAATCCGCTTATAAAACTGCCGTAAAGATCTTTGAATTGAAAGCCTTCAGAAAAACGATGTTTACTTAGTTTTTTGTAGGTTACGAGCCCCCATAATAACAGTTCTTTTAGAAAGTAATTATCTTTTTTTATGACCTCAGGTTGGTACTTTTTCATCAATTGATTCAAGGGTGTTACACTATCCAATGCACGTTTATATTCATCGTCCGTATACTCATCCAGCAACTCAAAACCTTCGCCTTCAAAAAACCAGGACACCAATTCATCATAAGGACCTTCGGCATCTTTGCGTTCTAGTTTTTCAATTTTAGGGAAGTAATTCGGGAATACCGATTTTATTGCATCATCTATTAATATAGCGGCCACGGCATCAGCTCCTTCTTGCTCACCTTCGTAAACCAGTTCGATCTTACCGGTAATAGCCGGAATAACCCCAAGAAAATCGCTTAATCTAACGACTGTGTTATCCGCCCCTGAGAGTAATGCCCTTCGTTCTGCAGTGCTCAAAAGGTTTTCAAATCCGGTTATACTCGTTCTAGCACTAACCCCACTTTTTGTATCAACATACTCGCTATTCCTAGCTTCGAAACTTATTTGTTCCAATAGGTCCTTGGCAATATCAGGTACGACCACCGAGTCTATTTGTCTTTTATCCAAGCTTGATTCTTGCTCGGTAATCTTTCTCGCTGTTGCTATGTCATCGGGATAATGTGTCAATATCTGAGAACCGATCCTATCTTTTAAAGGCGTTACAATACTCCCGCGATTGGTATAATCTTCGGGATTTGCCGTAAATACAAATTGCAAATCAAGAGGCAATCTCAGCTTAAACCCCCTGATCTGAATATCTCCTTCTTCCAATATATTGAACAATGAGACTTGAATTCTGGCTTGCAGATCCGGTAATTCATTGATTACAAAAATACAGCGATTTGCCCTAGGAATCATTCCAAAATGAATAACCCTGTCATCGGCATAGGATAGTTTGAGATTCGCTGCCTTAATCGGGTCTACATCACCAATTAAATCAGCTACGGTAACATCTGGAGTGGCCAACTTTTCATAAAACCGATCATCCCTATGCAACCAAGATATTGGGGTTTTATCCCCTTTTTCTTTGATAAGTTCCTTGGCATACCTCGAAATGGGGTTTAAAGGGTCATCATTTATTTCAGAACCCTCAACGATGGGAATCCATTCATCCAATAAGTTGACCATAAGTCTTGCCAACCGCGTCTTGGCCTGACCTCTAAGCCCCAACAAATTGATATTGTGACGAGATAAAATGGCTCGTTCCAATTCTGGGATTACTGAATTTTCATAGCCCCAGACCCCTAAAAATGATTCCTTCCCATTTTTTATCCTTTCACGAAGGTTGCCCCTGAGTTCATCTTTAATGCTTTTACTTTGGTAGCCCGCTTTTTTTAAATCACCAAAGGTGTTTATTTTTTTAGGGTTTAAATTCATTATCCTTTATTAACGTTTAACTATTTATTTTTCTAAAATTGGAATTATCTCCCTCATTTCAACGGGGTTCTTAATACGAATTTGAATCTTTTGATATTCCCAATTTCCGTCTATTCTAAAGGCGACAACATCCAATTTTGAACGAATGTCTTTAATTTCTTTACTGCCTTCAACATTAATTGTAATCGCGACAGAATCACCTCCTTTTGAATAGAACACAGAACCATTAAGCAAATCCAAGCTTTCCATGGGTTCCAATTCACCTAAAATTTCCAATACTTTAGAGTTCTTTTTAGAAATCTCAAAGGCTTCTTTACAAATTTCAGGCTCCGAATATGCCTTTGTTAAATAAACAATGTTCATGGGTAATTCAGAGGGCAAGGATGAAATAAATAACCCAAGCCCCATTAACATCACCAACAAAAGCCAAGTTCTTTTTCTTTTAAACCAGACTTTATTTCTATTTATATCACCCATGAATCGCCTTCCATTCAATATTAGTTCTTTTGTGCTTCGACTGGCTCAGCGTGACACACTCAGGGAAATAATTTTATTTGTTTTTTTTGTTTTCCACTTCTAACTTCGCACTTCTAATTTCGTATGTTACTTTAATTTTTTTCTTCTATTTGCTTCATAATCCTCAAAAATCATTTCGCCCAAGCCTGTCAATCCAGTAAAGAATGCCTTACCCTTATTAGCTTCTGTAAAGTGCCGGATAAATTGTTTTAAATAGGGGTCTTGGGCAATCATGAATGTCGTTATTGGGATGTGCAACTTTCTCGCTTGGCTAGCCATGTTGTAACATTTCTCGACAATATAATCATCGAGTCCAACACTATTTTTATAGTAGGTTCCATCTGGCAATCTTAAACAACTAGGTTTGCCGTCGGTAATCATGAATATTTGTTTGTTGGTATTTCTTTTTCTACGGAGCATGTCCATAGCCAATTGTAGTCCGGCAACCGTATTGGTATGATATGGACCTACCTTAAGGTAGGGCAGATCCTTTAGTGGAATGGGCCAGGCATCATTGCCAAAAACAATGATATCCAAAGTGTCTTTAGGATATCTGGTGGTAATCAGTTCGGCCAAGGCCATGGCCACTTTCTTTGCAGGTGTAATGCGATCCTCTCCGTAGAGAATCATACTATGGCTGATGTCAATCATTAGAACCGTACTCATTTGGGCTTTGAAGTGGGTGTCCTCTATGACCAAATCATCCTCGGTCAATGAAAAATCACCAATACCGTTGTTTATTTGGGCGTTTTTCAAACTTTCGGTCATGGAAATATGCTCTAGGCCGTCACCATAGCGATATTCCCTAAAATCGCCGGTATGTTCATCCCCTTGTCCGGCTTTGTTCGTCCTGTGGTTACCTGAACCACTACGTTTTAATTTGCCAAATATTTGGTCCAAGGCCCGTTGTCTGATGATGCGTTCCATCTTTGCAGTAATCGACAAACTACCACTACCCTCTTGACCATCGCCTTCCTCACCGCTATCTTCAAATTCTTCCCGAAGAAACCCTTTGGCCTTTAAATCCTCTATAAAATCATCTATGGTATAATTCTCATCGGTAAGCTCATATTCCCTATCAAGTTCACGGAGCCAATCCAATGCCTCATCCACATCTCCTGAGGTATGTGTAATCAACTCTTGGAAAATATCAAAAAGTTTGTCGAAAGGGGATTGTTCAGGTGCATTATAGGTGGAAAAACGAAAGCCCTTTCTTAAGTTCATAGCCATCTTATAAAAATACGGCTTTTGATAAAATGAATATCCGATTTTGGGTGAAAGTTAACTTTAGTGAAGATGGAAGTACAAAATTATGAAGTACAAAGTAGATGTTTTGACCATGCCCCAAATAGGGTTTCCCCATTGCTTTTATCGGTTATGGTGCCCTTTAGTGTATAGTTTGTTTGTGCATAGGCACTTGTACTACAAACGAGGATACACAGCCAAAAAGCCAAAGGCAGAAAGCTTTAGAAAATTCAATTGTATGCGCATTGATTGTCAGTTTAGAATGTTGTTGTATTGATTTTGGTAGTAGAAACAAGGGCACATCTAAAAAGGTTGCATTTCCCCACTCTTTTATTTGTGAAAAGTGTAGGCTTGGTGATTTAGGGAACAATACTACGTGCGATGACAAAGGCCAACAGCCTAATTATAGTACTGTTAGGAGCTATGTTTATCGCTGTAGTTGTATAACTTGAATGCAGCCCAGGGTATCAACATAGCTGTAGCTTAAAATATTTTATAAAATGTAGTTACTATAACCCCATTCCAATCATTTAGAGTAACAGACAATAATTGTTTTTCTTCTTTTACCTTAAAATTAAATGGTGGGGCTAATATGTTTAAACCACTTTGTTCTTTTAATCTAATTCCTTGTCCTGAAATAATCTCTTTATTAGGTGCAAAACCTCCTTCAGGTACATGTTCTGTTAATATAACATATTTAAAATCAGTCAACTTATTCACTATACTTTGTACTTCAACATTCGATAAATGCTGAAGTACGTGTCTTACTATAGCACAATCGCCAGAAGGCAATTCATCTACGGCGATATCCAAACAATGGAATTCTAAATTTTCTTCTTTGAATTTTTCCTTATTATGTGCTATAAGGTCTGTTACTATATCTACCGCAACATATTTCTTCGTATGCCTTACCAATTCCTTGCCTACATTAAAATCCCCACAGCCTAAATCACATACCACAAGTGGACTTTTAAAAGATGTTAAAAATGATGTTAAAACATCTATATATGGATTTATCATCTTAGGATGATGCGACCCTACGCCTGAATAAAAATCAGATTTGTTACCACCCCAAAGATTCATTTTATAGACCTGTTCCATGGCATCTTTAGTTGGCCAAGGTTTCTTTCTTTTTTTAGTTCCATTTTCTTTCTTCTTCATAAACACGCTATTGGTCTATGCAAACTATAAAAGCATAATTATATATTCAAATGTAATATTAAAACACCCGTACAAATTATATGTAATGACATATATTAAAACTGACAACTCATTTAATAAAGAACGTTTTACAACAATTTGTATAAGTTATACAGGTTCCGCTGTACGATGTGGTTTATTGTTTTTGAAGTCGGAAATACAATTTTATTAGTATGTTGATAACATTAAAACCAAACAAAGGTATTTCATTGTGTTAGGTTTGAAGTTTCCTAAACTTCTGTA
>JAGLKG010000238.1 GCA_023141835.1 Maribacter sp.
AAATTAAATAAGCAACATATAAACGTATTTGGTCTCAAAAATAATATAGATTTCACTTTTTTTCCTTAATATACCAGTAAATAATAAATCAATAAAATCACAAATGACATCTTACTCTATACGTGAAATAAACAACATCATAAAAGGCGAATTGATAGGTAATACCAGCCAAAAAATTGAAGGGCCTGAGGAAATACAGAAAGCAAACAGCAATCAAATCACATTCATTGGAAGCACTAAATATTTGAAGTTTTGGGAAGATTCAAAAGCCTGTGCTTCCCTGATAAATTATAATGTAACTATTGACCCGGGCGACAATCGTGCTTTTATTAAAGTGAAAAATGTCGATTTAGCGATGGCAGGAATATTAGAGCTTTTTAATCCGCCAGCACCTGTGTTTGATACAGATATACATCCAACCGCAGTGATACATGAAACGGCAAAAATTGGTAATGGCTGTAAGATTGGTTCAAATTGTTATGTAGGTAAAGATGTTGAATTAGGAAGCGGAGTAATTTTATACCCAAATGTTTGTGTGTTTGATGAGACCATTATCGGTGATAGCACCATTGTTTGGTCTGGGACTATTATACGTGAACGTTGTATTATTGGTAGCCATTGTATTTTTCATACCAATGTAAGTATTGGAGCTGATGGATTTGGATATAGACCAAGTGATGATGGCAGACAACTGGTTAAGATACCACAGATAGGTAATGTGATCATTGGGCATTATGTTGAAATTGGGGCCAATTCTTGTGTTGATAGAGCAAAATTTAGCTCCACTATTGTTGGTGATGGTTGTAAAATTGATAACCTAGTACAAATAGCTCATAATAGTGTTTTGGGACGTTCTTGTATTATGGCAGGACATAGCGGACTTGCAGGCTCTGTTACTTTAGGTGATGGCGTTATTATTGGTGGAAGTGCCTCCATTAAAGACCATACAACCATACATTCTGGTGCTACCATTGGCGCTGGCTCAGGAGTTATGAATGATGTGGAAGCAGGAAAAACTGTTTTAGGTTACCCTGCCCAAAATGCCAGAGATATGCTAAAACAATGGGCATCTGTAAGAAGATTTGTAAAAAATCAATAGCATGATTTTGTTAGAAAATCAACCGATTTCGTTTAATTTCACTTAAATATTGAAAATTAGAGCGAAAATTTGGCCGAATAATTCAGACTCTGAAAAAAGTATTACTACTTGCAACACCGTGTCCTATGAAAAACCCTAGTCCCGTCTAGAGACGGGCGCTCAATGCGGCAGCGAAATAGGCCTTTTGACGGTTTCATCGCTTACTGTCTTTATTAGCTTTAAGAAAACGTAACGGTTGACACTATTTTTCATCTGTTGATCAATTGCGCTTATTCCCTGATGGTCATCCTCACAGCGATTATTTTCTTTATTGCTGCTTCCTGTTATCAAACAATATTAAAAGATTTAATCCGTTTTCTTTACACCAAATCTTAATGCCAATTAAAAATGAATACTATATATACTATTATAATTTCGATATTGTTTTTTTTACCTTCCAATACAGAAGATCATTGCGAAGTTGTTTACAATATTGCAACTTATGCTCTTTCCCATTCCAAAAAGGCATTAAAAGCTAACAACTTTGAGCACCAATTATATTATTCTGGAAAAACTTTGGAGTCGTACAAAAAAATAACTAAGGATTTGGGCGGTTGTGACTGTCAAGATTTGAATGAAATGGTCGAAGACATTCTTTATGATGCAAAGAAAGCAGCAGACCCAGTTGATTGGGATAGAGGCCGTTATTATAGTAAAAAAGTTTACAAAAGCACACAAGAGTTAATTACTGCATTGGATTTGTGGGCCGATTCCAAATTACAAACAGAATCTGCCCAAGAGATAGAACAGTAACATAGTAAATACTAGTGTCTTTGTTCGAGTACTTTTACTATATCATTAAGTTTAAAACCTTTGGCCTGAAGCAATATGAGATAGTGGAACAATAAATCGGCACTTTCATTCAAAAATAGATCATCATCATTATCCTTGGCTTCGATAACAACTTCCACGGCCTCTTCACCAACTTTCTGGGCTACCTTATTTATGCCACTTCTGAAAAGTGAGGCTACGTAACTCTTAGAATCATTTTGATTTTCCTTACGGTTTGAAATCACCTTTTCCAGCTCGGTCAAAAATCCAAATTCCTGCTCATTTTTGGCATTCCAACAGGTATCACTACCGGTATGGCAGGTAGGGCCGACGGGATTGACTGAAATTAGCAAGGTATCATTATCGCAGTCATTCTTAATGTCAACCAGATCAAGAAAATTACCACTTTCCTCTCCTTTGGTCCATAATCGTTGTTTGGTACGACTAAAAAAAGTCACCTTCTTGGTCTCCTCGGTTCTTTGAAAGGCCTCTTTATTCATATACCCCAGCATCAATACATTTTTGGTATTTGCATCCTGGATTATTGCGGGTATGAGTCCGTCGCTATTTTTGTTAAAATCGATTTCCATGGTCTTATTTTTATAAACGTACAGGAATTCCTTGCTTCCGGAGATCCTTTTTTAATTCTTTTATTTCAATTTCCTTAAAATGGAACACACTTGCGGCTAGGGCCGCATCAGCCTTCCCTTCGATGAACGTATCAGCAAAATGTTGCTTGTTCCCTGCTCCACCTGAAGCAATTATGGGAATATTCAGTTCATCGGAAAGCCTTGCCAAGGCTTCGTTGGCAAATCCATTTTTTGTACCGTCATGGTTCATTGAGGTAAAGAGTATTTCTCCTGCCCCACGTTGTTCTACTTCCTTTGCCCATTCAAACAATCCCAGTTCAGTCGGCACCTTACCCCCTACTAAGTGTACTATCCATTCACCATTGATTTCTTTTGCATCTATGGCCACCACAATACATTGGGAACCAAATTTAGCCACAAGATCATTTATCAATTGTGGATTTTTTACCGCTGAGGAGTTGATTGAAACTTTGTCCGCCCCATTGTGAAGCAATATATCAACGTCTTCCACAGAGGATATTCCTCCACC
>JAGLKG010000239.1 GCA_023141835.1 Maribacter sp.
TTCCCCTTGTGCTGGTAAACTGGAAGTTGGGAAAACATCCAATCCAACGTCTCTTTGTATGTCACCTACTCCCCTAATTTAAAATTGACGACAACGAATCCCACTTGTTGGCTGGGCGCTTTGGAATCCAAGTTCCATTTATGCATAAAGGCCGTCTTTCTTGCCGGCTCCAAAAGACATGGATTATTATTTGTGGTACCCTTAACCCCAGGGGTAGCACTGATAACCCTGCCATTACGATCCACCGTGATTTTCACCACTACCCTACCTTCCTGGTTACATTCTTGCTGGACTTTTCCCTTGCTCACCAGAGATCTGCCGCTAAGGCCATAGCCCCCCGTTCCTGAACCTGAACCTGGGCTTCCATAATAACTGGTAGCATAAGGGTCACCATCGGGTTGGCCTTTATCCCCGGGCCTATTGTCATCTCCTTCACTTCCGCTTGCCGTGCCATCTGATTTGTTGAGTCCTCCCATGAGTTTATCCAACTCGGCTTTTTTGGCCTCTTGTTCTTTTCTTTTCCGTTCCTCGGCCTCTCGCTTTTCACGAGCAATCCGATCGGCCTCAGCCTTGGCCTTTTTCGCTGCTGCCTCCGCTTTGCGTTTCGCTTCCTCTTGCTGTTTTATTTTTATGGATTCTTCACTTTCCTGGGTCAGAACCTTCTCTGTGGGTTGTTCTTTCTCAGCTACTTCTTCCTTGACCTCCTCAGGTACGGCTTCGGAGACATCCTCCTCTTCTGGAACATTAGGTGGCTCAGGAATTTTTAAGGGTTCGGATTTAATCTTCTTCTCAGGCTGCCTATCTCCCATACCAAAATCCATTGTACCAAAATTCACGGAAATCCCATTTTCGATAGGGGGATCCATATACGTAAGTCCTATATAAAAAAGTAAAAGCAGAAGTGCACTTAACAAGGCCGTTGTAAGTGTAAATGATTTTTTCTTGTGTCTCGTATCTAAAAATGACATACTGTCAATTCAGTTTTAAAATGTCGTATTACTACCTTGAGTTATTTTTTGTTCCGATGATACAAAAAATAGAAGCATAGCCATGTTACTGTTGTCTTTTTTGGAGAAAAAGGAGCAAATTAGATGCGTTATTTCAATGCTAAATTGGCATCAATTGGGTCGCACGGCCAAGATAACCTTGTAATTGTTCCTGTTGGCAATATCCATAACGTTTACAGCTTCTTTAATGGCCACGCTTTCTTCTGCCCTTAGGATAATTGTCGGTTTCTCTTTTCCTTCTAGTGCTTTTTTTAATTCAATTTCAATGTATTCTCCGTTAATTCTCTTATTGTCTACAAAATACTGTAAGTTCTTGTTGATGCTTACAGATACATTTTGGGTATTGGTTGATTTTCCTCTGGCCTTAGGCAATAGCAAATCCAAGGCATTGGGTGAATTCGCCGTTAACATAAAAAATATCAACAACAAGAAAACAATGTCGGTCATGGACGACATACTGAAGTCCGGACTCACTTTATTTCTTCCTTTTAACTTCATAACCAGGGACTAAAGTGGTTCATTCAATAGATCCAGAAACTCCACTGCATTGGCCTCCATTTTGTGTACGACCTTATCGGTTCTGTTCACCAAGTGGTTGTATCCAATATATGCTATAATACCAACTATCAAACCAGCCACCGTGGTTGTCATCGCGGTATAGATACCAGATGCCAAGGAGCCCATTTCTGCCTGCCCTCCACTAGTAGCCATTTCATGGAATGCCAAAATCATTCCAATAACGGTCCCCAAGAAACCTATCATGGGGGCGGCCCCTGCAACGGTAGCCAAAACGCTAACATTCTTTTCTAATTTATACACTTCCAGGGTACCAGCATTCTCTATTGCAGTGTTTATATCATCCAAGGGTTTACCAATTCTGGATACACCCTTTTCAGTTAATCGCGCCACAGGGGAATCGGTTTGGGCACAAAGCAGTTTTGCCGCCTCCAATTTACCATTGGTCACATGATCCCGAATTTGGTTCATGAAATTACTATCGATCTTTGAAGCGGCCTTTATAGCAAAAATGCGTTCAAAGTAGATATAAAGTGCTACAAATAGCATTAAGAATAATACTGAAATAATTAGGATACTTCCCGTACCACCACTAAAAATAAGATCCATGACGGAAAGGGTCTTTTCCTCGGATAAAACATCCCCTATTTCAGGGTCTTGAAAAAATGACATAGTAATTCTCTTGTTTAGGTTGCCTTAATAACGGCATTTTATCGATTAAATTATGCGTGAAGGACTAAATCACGCATTAATACAAATGCAATCGCTCCAGCTACAAAACCGACCATGGCCAACCATGCGATTTTTCTTAGATACCAGAAGAAATCTATCTTCTCCATCCCCATGGCCACAACTCCGGCTGCAGAACCAATAATGAGCATACTACCTCCAGTACCCGCCGAATAGGCTATAAAATGCCATAGTGGATTGTCTAAACTTTCAGAGAACATTCCCATACTTGCCGCAACCAAGGGAACATTATCTATTACTGCGGAACCTACACCGAACAACATCACAACAATATCCGTATTGGGAATAGCGGCATTTAAACTTCCTGCATAATTGAACAAATAGCCCAAGGACTCTAGTGCAGCTACCGCCAAAAGGATTCCCAAAAAGAACAAAATACTGGGTAATTCTATTTTAGACAACGAAGCATGTACCGGACTGTGATGACCCGTTGTATCGTGATCATCGCTATCCACATTCGAAATACTGAATTTGGTACTGCTATAGATTTCTGCAAAAGTCGCCACAATGGCCAAGGAAAGCATCATTCCTACATAGGGTGGCAAATGTGTAATCGTCTTGAAAAAGGGAACAAAAACAATGGCCCCCAAACCTAGATATAACATTGTTGATCCAAATTTTGATTTGGGAGCTTCCAGACTATCAATATCGCTTTCAATATCGCCCTGAAAAGCCTTAAATCTAATTGCGAACAATACGGGTACTATCATGCACACGATGGAAGGCACCAAAACATGTTTAATCAATTCCACTGCTGAAACCTTATTGGCAATCCACAACATGGTAGTAGTAACATCTCCAATGGGCGACCATGCACCACCTGCGTTGGCTGCGATGATTACCATACCTGCAAACCACAATCGGGTATTTCGGTCTTTAATTACCTTTTGTAATATGGTGATCAAAACAATAGTGGCCGTCAAATTATCAATGATAGCCGATAGTATAAAGGCCAATATGGAGAATAACCAAAGTAATTTTCTTTTGCTCTTGGTCCTTATAAAGCCCTTGATTGTCGCAAAACCATCAAAATAGTCTATAATCTCAACTATAGTCATTGCCCCCAATAGAAATACCAGAATCTCGGCCGTTTTTCCCAAATGATGCAGGAGTATCTCATCGATATGACTAGGCACCAATTCCCGTAATTCAGCATTCACCTCAAAAACCGGCATATGCGCCAGAGCGATAACGGCCCACAAAATGGCCATCATGGCAAGAGCTGGAATCAGTTTGTCAATTTTAAGGTTGTGCTCAAGAGTAATAGCAAGATATCCTGCCAGAAAAATGATAATAATAATGCTCTCCATATTCGGTTGGTTTAATTTATAATAGTTGCTTTAAAGCAATTTCAAATCCGGTTTTGCTCAAATTGATTTTTGAAGCATTTTGGCTAAAGATATTCAAAATTGCCTTTCGGATGGTATTCGAAGTATCATTAAATATTAAATCATCATCCATACCCACTCTTTTTTCCATAAAATAGGTAAATACCCTCGCCATACCACAGTTGGACACAAAGTCAGGAATGAGACTTACCCTGCCATCAGTGTACTCCATAATAGGTCCAAAAAAGATCTCCTCATCTGCAAAGGGTACATTTATACCACAAGAAACCACCTCTAAAACTGTATCGATTATTTTACGTATTTGATTTTGTAATAAGTCTCTATGCCGCACAAGGGACAAAAACCTCATTCAAATCAAGACCTTCACGCATTCTGGTACCGCCACCTGCGGCACCACCCCTAATGGAATTTATGACCGTCCACCCTTTGGCTTCTGTTTCCTGCTCTTTCCAATTAAAGACTATTTCGGGCTGTTTATTTTCATATGCTTTGAGCAGTTCCTTCATGCGTTTCGATGGTTAAGATTATGTGATATTTTTATGGATGTTTCTCTTTAATTCCATTATTCCTTCCCCCAAAGAGGTTAGTGCTGTCTCATAATTTTAGCTTTAAATCAAATCGAAGTTTTCTTCCTTAACAAATATAAAATACAGAAATTAATTATTGGCTTTTCTCCAAATGAAACGAAGAGCCTGTTTAAATTTCGTTTTTGAAATTCAAACAGGCCCTTAAAATATTTACAGTACCAAAACTGGCCAAAAGAGTACCAAAGAATTTATAACATAGCTGTATATTTGTAGACACTAATCTAACAATCGAGCTATGGACTTTACCTTATCCGAAGAACAGTTAATGATTCAGGAAGCTGCAAGGGATTTTGCCCAGAATGAGCTTTTACCAGGGGTTATTGAGCGTGATGATGCACAGGAATTTCCTGCTGATCAGGTAAAAAAAATGGGGGAACTGGGCTTTTTGGGAATGATGGTAGACCCCAAATATGGTGGTAGTGGATTAGACATGCTATCTTATGTGATTGTTATGGAAGAATTGTCTAAAGTGGATGCTTCTGCTTCTGTTGTGGTTTCAGTTAACAATTCACTGGTATGCTGGGGACTGGAGACCTACGGAAGCGAGGCGCAAAAGCAGAAATATTTGACCCCATTGGCCACTGGTGAAGTCATTGGTGCATTTTGCCTTTCCGAACCTGAGGCGGGCAGCGATGCGACCTCACAACAAACAACAGCAATAGATCATGGCAATCATTATGTATTAAACGGAACCAAGAATTGGATTACCAATGGCAGTTCTGCAGAAATATATCTGGTGATAGCACAGACAGATAAAGAAAAAGGTTCTAAAGGAATCAATGTATTGATTGTAGAAAAGGGCATGGAAGGTTTTGAGATCGGCCCTAAAGAAAATAAACTCGGAATTCGGGGAAGCGACACACATTCACTAAACTTCAATGATGTAAAAGTACCTAAAGAAAATAGGATTGGGGAAGACGGATTTGGTTTTAAATTTGCCATGAAGACAATTGCAGGCGGGAGAATTGGTATAGCTTCACAAGCCTTGGGCATCGCTGCAGGGGCGTATGAACTTGCCAAAAATTATGCTAAACAACGCAAGGCCTTCGGAACCGAGATCGCCAATCACCAGGCTATCGCATTTAAATTGGCGGACATGTATACCCATATTGGAGCGGCGCGTCTTTTAGTTTATAAAGCAGCTTGCGACAAAGACAATGGACTTAATTATGATGTGTCAGGGGCCATGGCAAAGCTGTATGCTTCACAAGTCGCTATGGATACCACGATTGAAGCTGTTCAAATACATGGCGGCAATGGTTTTGTCAAGGACTATCACGTAGAACGCTTAATGAGAGATGCCAAAATCACGCAAATCTATGAGGGCACTTCCGAAATCCAAAAAATAGTAATCTCTCGAAGTCTTTTGCGAGAATAAATGCCGAATTTTGGTTATTATGCCATCGTCCTTTAATCGTTGTAGGAAACTGCCAATTAACGATTTTGGGACATTAGCATCAAGAGCTGAAAATCACTTTATCAAATTGATAATTAAACCGTAATTATTATAGAATATTGCATTTAATCTAACGTTTATTTAAAAACGTTGAATTTTTTTGTTACAATTTAAATAATCAGTAAAGGATTGTTTGATAAAATGATATTTTTGTGGAAATACCATAATTTATGAAGTTGATAAAGCAAGGGTTATACTTACCGGAATTTGAGCACGATAATTGTGGTGCCGGTTTTATATGCAGTCTTAAAGGTATAAAGTCCAATGACATTATTCATAAGGCTTTGGAGATTTTGGACAAATTGGAGCATCGCGGGGCCGTAAGTGCTGATGGGAAGACAGGGGATGGTGCAGGAATCTTGATTGATATCCCCCACGATTTCTTTAAGGATGTTTGTGGTTTTGAACTGCCTGAAGCTGGTGAATATGCAGTAAGTAATGTCTTTCTTCCCCAAAAGGAAAATCAAAGGAATTTCTGTATTTCAGAATTCGAGAAAAACATTGAAAATCAAGGACTTCAACTGCTTGGGTGGCGCGATGTACCTGTGAATAAATCCATTCCAGGAAGAATTGCCATGGAAACTGAACCTTTTGTAAAACAAATCTTTATTGCCAAAAGGGACAAAAAGCAAGACTATTTTCAGTTTAACTTAAAGCTTTTTATCGCAAGAAAGGTTACAGAGCATGCCATACTTAATTCAAAACTCTCTGAAAGCAAGTTCTTTTATGTGCCTAGCCTTTCGACTAAAATAATCATTTTCAAAGGATTGTTGATGCCAAAAGACATTAGTCTGTACTATACAGATTTAATGGATTCTAGAGTGGTTACAAGATTATCATTGGTACACCAACGGTTCTCTACCAACACATTCCCAACCTGGGATTTGGCACAACCTTTTAGATACATGTGCCATAATGGGGAGATCAATACACTTCGAGGTAACGTCTCTAGAATGAAATCGAGGGAAGAACTATTGGAAAGTGATTGGTTTGGGGAAGAAATCAAAAACATATTGCCAATTGTCTTACCAGGAAAATCAGATTCGGCCACCATGGATATGATTGTTGAATTGCTCTTGATGACAGGTCGTTCCTTACCTGAAGTAATGATGATGTTGGTTCCAGAGGCTTGGGAAAAGAATACGGAAATGTCCGAGGCCAAACGTGCTTTTTATGAATATAATTCCTGTACAATGGAACCTTGGGACGGACCAGCCTCGATCCCTTTTACCGATGGTAATTATATAGGTGCTGTATTGGATAGGAACGGTCTTCGGCCATCAAGATACTCAGTTACCAAGGATGGCTACGTAATTATGTCTTCTGAAACCGGCGTGGTAGATATTGAACCGGAAAATGTTGAATTTCACGGTCGTCTGGAACCAGGGAAGATGTTCCTGGTAAATATGAAAGAAGAGCGCATTATTAATGATGAGGAAATCAAAGAGGAAATAGCGCAACGCCACCCTTACAAAAAATGGCTGGACAATAATTTGGTACACCTAAAAGACATTCCATATAATGACTGTCCTTTATTTTTAGGGGAAGCCTCCTTGGAAAAAAGAAAATCAACATTCGGCTATACCTTAGAGGATATAAATACCATTATCCTTCCCATGGGCAAAACGGCCAAAGAACCCATTGGTTCTATGGGGTCAGATACGCCTATCGCTGTTCTTTCAGAACGCCCCCAACTTATTTACAATTATTTTCAACAGCTATTCGCACAAGTAACAAACCCACCTTTAGATGGTATACGCGAGGAATTGATTACCGACATTAGCCTTACTCTTGGCAGTGATGACAATCTTTTCACTATTACAGAAAAACATTGTAGAAAGCTAAAGATTCAAAATCCTGTTATTTCCAAAGAGGATTTGGACAAAATTAAAAACTACGATGCCAGCCCTGATTATAAGGTAATTTCAATCCCAATGCTTTATGATATTGATAGAGGTCTAAATGGACTGGAAGATGCCTTGGAATCGATATTAGATCAGGCTTCAAAAGCAATTGACGAGGAGGCCAATATCATTATTCTATCGGATAGGAATACCAATGCTGAACAAGCACCCATTCCGGCATTACTCGCCTGTTCTTATATAAATAGCGGGCTTCAGCGCATGGGGAAACGTTCCAAACTGAGCATTATCATTGAATCAGCGGAGCCTAGGGAAGTACATCATTTTGCATTGCTTTTCGGTTTTGGCGCAAGTGCCATCAACCCCTATTTGGTCAATGAAATTATTGGTGAGCAGATAGAAGAAAATGATATTACGGAATATTCGTTTGAGGACGCTATCCAGAATTACAACAAAGCCATTGGCAAGGGTATCCTCAAGGTAATGAACAAAATCGGGATTTCCACCCTAAATTCATATCGTGGATCTCAATTGTTCGAGTGTATTGGAATCAATACCAAGACTGTGGACCAATATTTTCCAAATACCCCAACAAGAATTCAAGGTATTGGTTTATATGAAATAGAAAAAGAAATCTCAAAAAGGCATCAAAAAGCATATTCCAAAAATGAAATAGCAGCCAATCTAGACTTGGAAATTGGTGGTGAATACCGTTGGAGAAGGGATGGGGAAAAACATATGTTCAATCCATTGTCCATAGCAAAACTCCAAAAGGCGGTTCGAGGCAATGAGCCCGATACGTATAAGGAATTCGCCAAAATGGTCAATGAGCAATCCGAAAACTTAATGACCATTAGGGGATTATTCGAATTTTCCAATTACGACCCAATTCCTTTGGATGAGGTTGAACCGTGGACAGAGATTGTAAAACGTTTCAAGACCGGGGCTATGTCTTATGGTTCCATTAGTAAGGAAGCCCACGAAAACTTGGCAATTGCCATGAATAGAATTGGTGGTAAAAGCAACTCGGGTGAAGGTGGTGAAGATGAGCAGAGATTTTATAAAAATCAGACTGGCGATTGGCGCAATAGTGCTATAAAGCAAGTGGCATCAGGTAGATTTGGAGTAACCTCCAATTATTTAACCAATGCTCAGGAAATTCAAATTAAAATGGCACAAGGGGCTAAACCTGGAGAAGGTGGTCAACTTCCAGGTCCTAAGGTAAATCCTGCTATTGCCAAGACAAGAAATTCAACGCCATATGTCGGATTGATTTCTCCGCCACCGCATCACGACATTTATTCCATTGAAGATTTATCACAGTTGATATTCGATTTAAAGTCTGCGAACCGGGAAGCTCGTATCAATGTAAAATTGGTATCGGAAGTTGGTGTAGGAACCATTGCTGCGGGAGTGTCCAAAGCAAAAGCAGATGTCATACTCGTTTCAGGTTTTGATGGCGGTACTGGGGCCTCCCCATTAACTTCATTAAAACATGCAGGCTTACCGTGGGAACTAGGTATAGCCGAGGCGCAACAGACTTTGGTCATGAACGACCTTAGAAATAGAATTGTCCTAGAGTGCGATGGTCAGTTGAAAACGGGTAGAGATGTGGCCATTGCCTGCCTTTTAGGAGCTGAGGAATTTGGTTTTGCAACCGCACCTTTAGTTGCGTCAGGCTGTATCATGATGCGCGTATGTCACTTAAATACCTGCCCTGTTGGTATTGCAACACAAAATCCAGAATTGCGTAAGAAATTCAAAGGCAAACCCGAACATGTAGTCAACTATATGTATTTCATTGCCCAGGAACTTCGCGAAATCATGGCTCAATTGGGCTTTAGAACTGTTAATGAAATGGTCGGTCAGGTTCAAAAAATAGATCGTAAAAAAGCCGTTGATCATTACAAGGCTGCGGGAATAGACCTAACACCAATTCTTCACCAGATCGATGTTCCAAAGGGGACCAAACTATACAACACCCAAAAACAAAAACATGATATTGAAAAATCCATTGAATTTGAAATTCTAGAAAAAGCGAACCCAGCTTTATTTAGAAAGGAAAAAATCTCCTTGGACTTTCCAATACATAATACAGACAGGGCTGTTGGCGCCATAATGAGTAATGAAATTTCAAAAGTTTATGGAGCCCAAGGTCTACCCATAAACACCATAAAATTAAATTTCACAGGTTCTGCAGGCCAAAGCTTTGGTGCTTTTGCTACAAGAGGTCTTACCATGACCGTAAATGGCAACACCAATGATTACCT
>JAGLKG010000024.1 GCA_023141835.1 Maribacter sp.
TGCTCATTGAGTACTACCTTTTCAAAAGGATAAATAACATAGGCGTGTTCAAAATGTGGTGCAAGGACAGGGAATTCCTTGTCCGCATGCAAATGCGCTGACAAAAAACCATTCAATTCTTGATACCCCTCATTGTTTTTGGCAATACCGATAAAACAGGGATTCACCCCATTCCTGAAATCAATCCCCAAAATAGGTTTTACATTGTATTGCCTGGCCTTTCGTACAAAATTGAGGCCTGCCGACGTATTGTTGATATCGGTCAGGGCCAATCGGGTCACATGGTTTTCTTGGGCCAATTGCAAGAGTTCCAGTTCGGAAAAAGTCCCGAAGCGCATGCTGTAATATGTGTGGCAATTTAAATACATGGTACAAGTGCCAAATTCCAAAACCCAAATCCCAAATCCCAAGTGATATGCATATGGAAATCATTCATCATTTAGTTTTTAAGGAAGCTTCTTATTGATAATTGAAGATAGAATGTTTCTCAGCTCAATAGCTTCTTGAATGAGCTCTTCCGCTTTTGGCGCACAGTGCTGATTCAAATCTTTCAATAATTTTAACCAATATTGAGTTTCTTTAGCTTCTTTCCTTGCAATTTTGACCCTCATTACAAAATCTTTATCCCCAAGCTTTTCATTAGCCTCAATATAATTTGCCCCTACTGAACCTGAAGACCTTATAAGTTGTTTTCCGTCTTCAATATTGTTCAGCGTCTTGGGCAGTGCCTTAATAAAAAAACGACATTGCTTCGCAAATAAATACGTTCTTTCTTCTAAGTTGTAAATCTTTTGTTTTGTCATAATTTTTGGGATTTGGGATTTGGGATTTGGGATTTGGGATTTGGGATTTGGGTTTTGGAATTTATCATTGTTTTCGATGTGCCAATACAATTGGTGGTTGCCCGTTGAACGGGTTATGCATTCTACCAATAGTCCTTGCCCCCATGGCCGAGGCACGTATTACACTTTTGTCCCCATAGCGTCCCCGAATATGATCCATAGCCGCATATAGGTTCAAGGCTTCCTCTGTATCATCAAAAAGATTGATCTGATAATTGCCCGATACCAGATGACTGAACCGCACCCCCACCAACCGCACCAACAATCTTCTATTGTACAGCGTTTTGAACAATTCCAAAATCTTGGGAATCAAAATATGGTCGGCACTGGTATACGGAATCCGCATTTGTTTGGAATAGGTATTGAAATCCGAATATCGGATCTTTACGGTAATACAGGCCGTTAACTTTTCGCCCCTACGCAATTGGTAGGCCAAATTTTCGGTCATGGCCATAAGAATGCCCCTGAGCTTTACCACATCAATGGTATCCTTATCAAAGGTGCGTTCATTGGAAATGGATTTGCGCTCACAAAAGGGAATCACAGGCGTATGATCCACCCCGTTGGAACGTTTCCAGATAACGATCCCGTTTTTGCCCAATACCCGCTGCATAAGGTCTATCGGCATTTCTTGAACGGTCTTTACCTTTCGTAATCCCAAATTCCGGAGGGTCTGGTAGGTCTTATCACCCACCATGGGTATTTTTTTGATGGACAGTGGGGCCAAAAAAGGTTTTTCGTATCCAAAATCGACCTTAAGTTGGTTGTTGGGCTTGGCCTCATTGGTAGCCACTTTGGAGACTACTTTATTCACCGAAAGCCCAAACGAAATGGGTAAGCCTGTTTCTTTGATGATTTTTTCCCGTAATTCAGAAGCATGTTGGTAGCATCCAAAAAAACGGTCCATCCCAGAGAGATCAGCATAAAATTCATCAATACTTGACTTCTCGAATAGCGGCACCTGTTCTTTGATGATATCGGTAACCAGGTCAGAATGTTTGCTATAGGTTCCCGCATTGCCTTTAATAACGGTTGCTTCGGGGCATAATTCCCGTGCCATTTTCATGGGCATCCCGGAATGGATACCAAAACCCCTGGTCTCATAGCTACAGGCAGCCACTACTCCCCGATCACTTATGCCACCCACAAGCAAAGGCCTATTCTGTAAACGACTATCTATTAATCGTTCTACGGACACAAAAAAAGTGTCCAAATCTAAATGTAGTATCGTCTTCTTCATCACTATCCAAAAAGGGATAGCTCCTTGCTTCTCAATTGCTATCCAAAAATGGATAGCTAATATATGGATTATTTCCTATTATTTGGATTATTTCCATAGTATTTTGCAGTTACAAACCGCTAATCAAAAGCAAAACCTGTATATACCCTATAAATAAAGGCATAAAGGACCACAAAGAACAGTACAAAGCTGAACCAAGCGAAAAGCTTAAAATAGTTTTTAACAAAGATGCTTCCTAAATTTTTGAATCCTTCTAAATAAATCTCCTTGATAAGTAGTGTTGTCTTCATAATTTCACATTTAACAATATAATAGGTAGTATTACAAAGCCTGTTCCATGTTTAGGAAAACAAGGTTTTTTTAGTCCAAGAGATTAAAAATTCGGCTAAATAGCAACATATGGGTCAAAAAGGAAGCTTTTTTAAATCAACATTGCCTCCGGAAACGATTATCCCTATTTTTTTGTTTTTGAATTTCTCTTTCTCCCGCAACACAGCGGCAAAAGCTACGGCACTGGAAGGCTCAATAATGATTTTCATGCGTTCCCAAACCAATTGCATGGCGGTGACGATTTCTTCTTCCGTGACTCGAATAATGCCATCTACATACTCTTGCATAATGGGAAAGGTGTTAGTCCCCAATTGGGTCTTGAGTCCGTCTGCAATAGTGTTCGTCGTTGCATTGCATTCGATCTTACCACTTTGCAAAGACCTGTAAGCATCATCGACCTCAAAGGGTTCTGCGCCAATTACCTTGCAATCGTTTCCGAAATAATGGACCGCAAGCGCAGTGCCGGCAATAAGTCCACCACCACCAACAGGCACCACGACAACATCCAGATTGGGCTGTTCTTCCAACAATTCCATACAAGCCGTACCTTGTCCCGCAATCACTTCCAAATCATTGGAAGGGTGAATGAAGGTCGCCCCGGTCTCAACTCCAATTTTCTTGGCAGTGGCATTCCGCGCCTCTAATGTTGGCTCACATTCAATGATGTTTCCACCATATCCCTTGACGGCATCTTTCTTCACCAGGGGAGCCGATGATGGCATCACGATATACGCCTTGACCTTCAGACTTTTTGCCGCTAGAGAAAGGGCTTGGGCAAAATTGCCTGAAGAATGCGTAACCACGCCCTTATTTCTCAGCTCTTTAGTCAATTGCAGAATGGCGTTGGTGGCACCTCGCATTTTATACGCACCCATCCTTTGAAAATTTTCGCATTTAAAAAATACTGTTGTATCCGCTATTTTATTCAATAATTGGGAGGAAAACACAGGAGTTCTATGTACAAAGGGAGCTATTCTTTTATGGCACTCCAACAAATCATCTTTTTGCATATCTAAAGGTAAAATAGCGTAGTATTTTAAACCAAAATACCAAGCCTAAAACTACAAAGAAATCTCATTGAGCGCGATGCCATCCCAAACAAATAGAGAGCGATTCAAAATTTTTGACAAAAATTTTCGTTAATATACCATTAGTACCGTCTTTTGATTCGGGATTAAACCAATTAATATTGATGATATTTATTTTGGAATGAGAAATTTATTCGTTCTTTTTTGTGGTTTGTTACTGTGCCATTCGGCGCAAGGTCATTCCTATAATTATAGTTTAGCCAATGGCTCCATTGCCATTTCCGACGCTCATAATTCAGTTCTCAATACCCGGAAATTTGAGGTTGCAAGGAATTTTAAAAAGCAAACTACCCTTAAATCATCAATTGGCATATCAAGTCCAGATAGTGGTACAGTTTGGATCATTCCCGATTCTGCGAAATTGGAATGGAACACCATGAACATTGGTTCCTCTAAATCGATTCGCTTCTTCTTGGCCAAAGATGACATGGTTGTTCAAGAACTTGGCACTTTTCCAAATACGGGAAAGGCAAGTGGTATTGTTTTGGCCAAGAATATTGGTTCGGG
>JAGLKG010000240.1 GCA_023141835.1 Maribacter sp.
GCTGGTAGAGTGTACATTAACGGAAAAGCAGGAGAACGTTTTTGTGTAAGAAACTCAGGTGCAAAAACGGTTGTAGAAGGTATCGGCGATCATGGTTGCGAATATATGACCGGCGGTGTTGCCGTAATTCTTGGTGAGGTCGGAAGGAATTTTGGTGCTGGAATGAGCGGAGGAATTGCCTACGTTTATGACAAGAACAAGACCTTTGAAAAGAAATGCAATAAAGAAGCCCTAAACCTATTATCTGTTGAAGAAGAACAGGATATTGCCCAACTAAGGGAACTGATCGAAAGTCATTATAATTTTACAATGAGTCCTCTTGCCCAGCGCATTCTTGAAAACTGGGAAGACTGCCTACCTGATTTCGTGAAAGTATTTCCTGAGGAATACAAGCAGGCATTGATTCGTTTGGAAAAAGAAAAATTAGAAACTATATAAGTCGAAACATGGGAAAGATAACAGGATTTTTGGAATTCGATAGAAAGATAGAGCAATATGCACCCGTAGAAGAGCGTATAAAAAACTATAAAGAGTTTACACTGCCCATGAAGGAACCTGCCTTGAAAGACCAAGGTGCCCGCTGTATGGATTGTGGTATTCCATTTTGTCATAGTGGCTGCCCCCTGGGTAATCTGATTCCCGATTTTAATGATGCCGTATATCGAGGGAAATGGAAGAAAGCCGCTGAAATATTACATGCCACCAACAATTTTCCAGAATTTACTGGAAGGTTATGCCCTGCCCCCTGCGAGGAAGCATGTGTTCTTGGTATAAATGAAGACCCGGTTACCATTGAGAACATTGAAAAGAACATTGTCGAAACAGCGTTTAAAAATGGGTGGGTCGTAGCCAGCCCTCCTGCAACTAGAACTGGAAAAAAAGTGGCCGTAATAGGCTCTGGTCCTGCCGGACTTGCAGCTGCCCAACAATTGAATCGTGCAGGACATTTGGTAACTGTTTATGAAAGGGATGAAAAACCGGGTGGACTGCTACGTTATGGTATTCCCGATTTTAAAATGGAAAAACATATCATTGATAGAAGGGTAAAGGTACTTGAAGAAGAAGGGATTGTTTTCGAATGTGGTGTTCATGTCGGAGTTGATGTAAAGGCCAAGGATCTTAAAAATGATTACGATGCCCTGGTATTGTGTGGTGGGGCAACAGTTAGAAGAAATTTACCCATAAAGGGGTCAGATTTAAAAGGAGTTGTCCAGGCCATGGATTTTTTAGGCCAAAACAACAGACGGGTAGACGGAGTTAAAGATTTAGGTGAAGAGATTAAGGCAACAGATAAAAATGTGGTTGTCATAGGTGGGGGTGATACAGGTTCTGATTGTATTGGAACTTCCTTTAGACACGGAGCTATATCCGTTTCCAATTTTGAGATAATGGAAAAAGGAACACTTGAACGTCCCGAAGATCAACCTTGGCCATTCTGGCCCATGCGTTTGCGAACAAGCTCTTCGCACAAAGAAGGTGCAGAACGCTTTTTCAGTATTTCCACAAAGGAATTTATTGGTGATAAGGATGGCAATCTAAAAGGATTGATAACCGCTGAGGTTGAATGGATAAAGGAACCAGGCAAACGTCCCACCTTAAAAGAAGTGGAAGGGACTGAGAAAACATGGGAATGTGAATTGGTACTGTTGGCCATGGGCTTTACAGGTTCTGAAATGACAATAGCTGAACAATTGGGATTAGACGCAGACCCAAGAACAAACATAAAGGCCTCTGCCAAAGATTATATGAGTAATGTATCCGGAGTTTTTGTTGCCGGAGACCAACGGAGGGGCCAATCTTTGATTGTTTGGGCCATTTCAGAAGGTAGACAAGCAGCTCATCACGTAGATGCATACCTAATGGGAGAATCACACTTACCTTTAAAAGGCGATGGCGATTTACCTAGAATCTAGAGTTGGTAAAATAGTTATTTTTCTAATCTATATTCTTTCCTAGGTTGATGGTCTTATTCTTTATTATTGGTTTTGCCCAAAAACCAATACTTAGAACATAGGCCAATGCGATAAATACAATTAACATCCCTGTTTTTAAGGAAGTAAAATCACTTACAAGACCAATAAGTAATTGAACCACAGCGCCCCCCATGATACCTGTCATTAAAATCCCGGCAAAGGAACCATGGTTTTGGGTTACCGAATTCAAAGCAAGTGATAGTATTATGGGGTACATTACCGAAAGAAAAAAACCGCTGGTCTGAAACGCATATAGCGAAAGATTCGGGCCACCCAAAAGAGCCATAGCCAAACTGACAATTGCCAATACCGAGAATAGTTTTAGGACCCATTTACTATCCATTATTTTCAATAAAATCAATCCGATTATCCCACCTACCGTCATCAATCCCCAAAAATTTCCAACAGCGCTGGCTCCAACGGTCTCATAATCAAAGCCATGGTATACTTGCAGGTATTTTGACATCCAATATGAGATTCCCTGTTCTGCCCCAACATACGCGAAGATTCCCAGAAAGTACAAAACGACAATTCGCTTTTTAAATAAATCTAGATAGGTCTTTTTGGTTCCAATTTTTTCTTCCTCATTCAATTCAACCTTTGGAAAAGCCATTGAGACAACAACAAAAATCATGACCAAACTGGCCATTGCAAAAATCCAATAGATAGAAATCCACGACATTTCTGGAGGAACAATATTAGATATGGTGGATATCAACCAACCTTGCCCTTCTTCAGGGCTATCAATATTCGTAACCAACCAAGAATATACCTGAGGACTAACAAATGACGCGGCTCCAAAAATCAACTGCGCCAAAACAGATGTAAAAGCATAATGCTCTTCTCCGCCAGACACTCTTAATAATGGATTAATGACCACTTGTAGAATTGCCATACCCGTTCCTATAGTGAAAAGGGTAAATAAGAATACTCCAAATGAAGGAAAGCTGGCAAATAAGACCGAACCCAAAAGAGCCAATACAAAGGCGAAAACCATTAGTTTCTTTTCTCCATATCGCTCTAGCATAAAACCTGATGGAATAGACATTACACCATAGGCAATGAAAAATGTGAAAGGTAGAAACCCTGCCATGGTCTCACTTAATCCAAAACTCAATGAAACACTAGGATTCAGGGCCCCCAGAATATTTGTTAAAAATGATATTACAAAAAAAGTGATAAGAATAAGTACTACAATACGGCGATTTCTTTTCATTGGTAAATTTTAATGGTTGGTCATTTATGCAACTTATTCTTATTTTCAATAAATAAGCACTGCTCCTTCTATACAAACGGAATACCTAGAATGCCAAATATAACAAAATTTAAAAAGGAAAAAATTAATTATCTGACCACAACCAAAGATAGAAAGTCATATATCAACAAGATATTTATACGCTCAAAAGAGATGGTGAAGAACGCCCACATGGGTCTGGTAAAGAGAGAACTGGAATATCAATTTATAGGGATTTTTAAAATCACTTTAGTCCCGGTTGCCAATTCATTTTCATCTATTAAATCAAGGAAGGTAAGTGAATAATCATTTTCATGAGCTTCCGAAAACTTACTTAATCTTTCGCGGGTAAGCTTAATACCCATTGAATCTCTTTTATGAATTTTTTTTTGTTTAATCTCCTCTGATCTCTTTCGACCAATTCCATTATCCACTATTTCAATTTTCACATGGGATTTTCTATGTCTTTTGAGATCAATTGCAATTTTCTTATTCTCTTTTTTAAGCGCAAGACCATGCCAAATAGCATTTTCCAAGAATGGCTGTAAAATTAGAGAAGGTATTTTAATGGTTCCCAAATTTAAACCTTTATCGATATTTATAGAATATTCAATCTCATTGTTAAAACGAATATTCTCAATATTCATATAAAGCTCAAGCGTTTCCATTTCATCGGCAAGTGTAATTTCCTTTTGCGCGGTTGTTGCCAATATTTTTCGAATGAGTTTGGAAAATTTATTTAAATAGTAAACTGCATTTTCTTTTTCATTGTCAATGATATATCTCTTTATCGAGTTAAGGGAATTGAAAATAAAATGAGGATTCATTTGACTCCTTAAGGAAGTCATCTTAAGATCTGATAGCTCCTTATCATATTTTGCCTTTAATGCCTCCATTTTTTTTGTTTTGGCCGTTTTGCTTAAATATGCCACATCATCTTTGAGTTGTTGTTGCACTTTCTGCCTTAATAGTTCATTTTCCTGCAATTGAAGAATCAATTTTTGTTGTGAATGGTCTCGTTCCTTCAGAATAAGCTTTTGCTTTTGTCCCAACCCAAGTGAGAACACAATATTTTCTAGAATAAATCCAATGTAAAGAATACCATAAGCTGGTTCCGGGTCTTGATTACTACTAACAAGTTGTGTATGTATAAATAGTGAGCTATATGAAGTAACCAAAAGCAATAGACTACCTACAATCATATAATAACGCAATGGGTTTTTCATTTTAAAGAAAAGAACATACACCACTATGCTTAAAACGAACATAAAGGACACAAAGAAAAAGTAACCCGTTCTGACAATTTCATAGTTTGCAGAAAATAAATAGATTATGAACTTAATGAAGCAAAAGAATATTAAAAAATAAACGGCCCAGATACAATAGCCATGCCATCGCGGAAATTCATTTTTTAAACCAAGAAACTTGAAAGCAAAAAAAACGTAAAGGATATAGTAGGTCTCAGTATATAGTTCAGGGTAATACTTGATGAACTCAATGGGCCCAATTAAATCTTGAAGGAATCCTTGCTCTATATGATTGACTTGTGACAGAACAATAAAAAATGTGTAGGCCCCATACAGAAGATACAGTTTATCCTTGTTTTGAAAATAAAGCAATGTGTGATAGATAGAAAGAATACTAAGTATTCCTAGCGTAAATAACAAAAAGCCATTTTGGAACGGATCGCTCATCAATGCTGTCTAAAATTAATGCCATTAACATTCACATCTTTACCCGAAACGATTATTCAACAACTCGAGCAACATACTTTTTTTAGCCCTTGAAACGGGAATAGAAACTCCGTTTTCAAGAATTAAATAAGGTCCCTCTTTGCTAACTAGTTCTTCAATACAGTTCAAATTCGCCAAATAAGACTTGTGGGTTCTAAAAAAGGCATTGCTATTTATGAGTTCCTCAACATCCTTTAACTTCTTGGATATTAGTTCCTTTCTGTTTTCCCTTATAAAGACCTGAGTATAATTACCCTCTGCCTTGCAATACAGAATATCTTCGATCTTCACAAATATCGTTTTCCCCAATAATGGTAGGGCCACTTTATCTGATTTAGGTGCTATGCTCTCCAAAATCTTCTTCAATTCAAAACCCAAATCGTTATTTGACTTATTTAAACGGACTCTTTCGACAGCAGCGGTTAAATCATCCGAATCTATAGGTTTTAATAAATAGGCTACAGCATGTTCTTTAAAAGCCTGTATGGCATAATTGTCGAAAGCAGTAGTGATGACAAGGTCAAAATTGCGATATTTTAACCGCTCCAGAAGTTTGAAACCATCCATTTCCGGCATCTCAATATCTAGGAAAATACAATCCGGCCTTAAGTGGTTTATTGCAGAAATGGCTTCCTCGGGACTGGTGAAATGGTCACAGACCTCAATACCATTACAAAAATTTTCCAGTTCCCACTTTAAATTCTTAATAGCATCAGGCTCATCGTCTACAATTATAGTTTTTATCATATACTAAATATACAGACATAGTTTTAGGTTTTGTCTAAACTTACATCAGAGGTACAATCCCATTTACAAACCGTAGCAAATAAGATATAAACAGTATGATTTTCTAAATCCTCACTATTTAACGGTTTATGTGCCCAAGGCACTTCCTTGTACATAAACCACTATGGATTATAAAGTTACGTCATTCATATTTGATTTTAATTGCTACATTAAACAATCTTTTAACCAAAACACAGATGATGAAAAATAAAACCATACCCTTTGTAATAACTTTATTAGTATTGTTCCTTTTATGTATAGGGTGTAAAAACGATAAAAAGAAGCCTCCTACAATAACAGAACAACCATCAATAGAAAAAAGTATAGAGATTATAACTGAGGTTATGGAATTTGTATCGGCAGACACTATTAAGTCTGGTTGGAACACTTTTAAATACATTAACAAATCGACAGAACCACATTTTATTTTATTTGATGATTATCCAGATGGTAAAACCTTAGATACAGTCAAGGCTGTTGTAATCCCCTCCTTTGATAAAGGCATGGCCTTAATTATGGATGGTGATATGGATGCTGCCATGGTCGCATTTGGAGAACTTCCCCCATGGTTTCCCGAGGTTAAATTCGTAGGTGGAACAGGACTCATTTCTTCAGGTCGTGAAACAAATGTAACTGTTAAACTAGAACCAGGGCTACATATTATGGAATGCTATGTAAAAATGGCCAACGGTGTATTCCATGCATCAATGGGAATGGCAAAAGAAATTTGGGTACTAGATGAAGACACAGGAAATCTGCCTCCAGAAGCAGATGTAAATATAAGTATTTCGAGTATTGAAGGAATTAAATACGACAAACCAATTACTAAAGGTAAACATATCTTTTCCGTTTATTATGGTGATCAAATTGTCCATGAGCATTTTTTAGGACATGACGTAAATCTTGTAAAACTGGATGAGAGCGCCAATATTGAAGAATTAGAGGCATGGATGAACTGGGCAACACCAACTGGCCTTATGACTCCAATACCTAAAGGAGTAACATTCTTAGGTGGTGTAAACAATGGTTTAGCCGGAAGCACTCACTATTTTGAAGAAAATCTAGATGCTGGTAATTATGCATTTATAGCTGAAGTTCCGAATGCTAATTCTAAAGGAATGCTAAAAACGTTTAAAGTTACAGAATAAAAAAGACCCCCTCACATTGCTGTG
>JAGLKG010000241.1 GCA_023141835.1 Maribacter sp.
CGAACATTCCATTTCCGAAATTAAATCAAGTTTAATTTCAAATGATAAGAGTAACAAGGGTAATTTTATTGAAAATTTTCAAGATATCTTTAGGTCTTTTTTTAACCTGCCCGATATCAAAGTGGGTCATGCGGCGTACAATCCTAATGAGGAAAGATTTGAAAAGATGCAAGGCAAACATATGGTCAGCTATCTTCTTCACAAAAAGGAAATGGGGGCATGTAGCGAAGTGTTTTGTCCAGGGTCATATAATGCAATATTAAAAAATAAGGACTATTTCGCCATTGCCGATGTGGACAAGTATTATGAAATGTCAGAGGGGCGGGAACCGTATAAAAGCTTAAAGAAGCAGGGAATAAAAAGTGCTATTTTCGCACCCATCGCGAATGATGGTAAATTGTTGGGGGTTTTGGAATTGGTGTCTACCAACGTCAATGAACTCAATGGTGTCAATGCCCAAAAGTTGGATGACATTATGCCCTATATCGTGACCGCAGTCATGCGTTCGGCGGTGGAAGAAGCAAATCTGATAGACGCTATAATACAGCATGAATGTACTACGGTCCATTCATCCGTCTATTGGAAGTTCAGGGAAGAGGCCAAGCAGTTTATCGGCGATGAGTTAAGCGGTAACCAACCTTCATTCAATGAGATTGTT
The DNA here is from genome assembly GCA_023141835.1 of Maribacter sp. Lineage (GTDB taxonomy): Bacteria > Bacteroidota > Bacteroidia > Flavobacteriales > Flavobacteriaceae > Maribacter_A. Next base: position 659 of record JAGLKG010000241.1, read on the forward strand.
TTTAAGGAGGTGTATCCACTCTACGGGCAAATCGACATCAAGGATTCTTCAAAGGCCCGGAATTCAGCCATTCAACGGGATTTGATGATTCAGCTGTCAACCATCAAAGACATTATTTCCTCGGCCTGGAAAAAAAATAAGTTGCCGGTGTATGAAGAGCTTATATTTAGGATAAACAATCTTTTTGAAGAAATAAGGGATGTATTGAACACCAATAGTGAGCAGGCCATTTTTGATTTCGTAAAAGTAGAAGTTCTTCCGGTTTTGGATCACTTGAAAAGTACAGATGAACAACTTAAGGAAGTTGTTCTTGCATATGAAGAGGAGATAGACGGCAGTACCGAGTCGTACTATGATCATCGTAAAAACTATGATGAAAGTGTAATGAGGATCAATAAGGAACTGGCCGCTGTAATCGATCAAAAGCAAGAAGAAGCACAAAGGATGTACCCGCACTATTTTGAACGCTATAAGACTGACGGGGTTGAACACAATATGTATATAGGCGATTCAATTTCCGGGGAACGAAATTACAATTCGCTGTATCTTCATAATCTTAGACTATGGCAATTGCAGGTAATGTGTGAGATGGAGAATACCCATTACAGTTTAAAACCGAAATTGCCGATACCATTGGACGTTGCTTCTCTTATGTTGGTGTATAGCACATCGCTCTCTATTCGTTTTCGTATGGATGAAAAGCGTTTTGATGTGGATGGCACCTATAATGCCCGCTATGAAGTGATTAAAAAGAGAATCGATAAGTCATATATAAAGGGAACCAATGAGCGCTTGACCCAAACGGGAAAACTGGCTATTGTCTATTCCCAGAAAAAAGACGAACTCGAATATTTGAGGTATATTTCTTTCTTGAAATCCAAAGGCTATTTCACCAACAATATTGAAATCGTTGAGCTGGATGGTTTACAAGGAGTTACTGGGCTCAAAGCGATTCGGGCCGAAATATTGTATAAAAAAGGGGAAGAAACCGAGAAGACCTATACCTATGAGGATTTAATGGAAGAGTTGAAGACCTAAGTATTTTTCTTTTTTGACTCTTATCCGATTCTTTCTGGGCTAAAATAGTGAAACGCAATAGCAAAGGAGATGACCGAAACGATGATTCCGATGATAAAAATGGTATACGTGGATCTAAGGATATTGTATTTTCGATTCAATACCAATCCCAAGAAATAAAGATCTTTGGTCAAACTGGTATAAATATATTCCTTGTCTTTGATCAGCTCCTGTATGGCCCATTCATAGTCGGGCAGTTTCATCTTATGAAAATTACCAAAGAACAAAAGGTTTACCTTTTTATTTTTCACATCTTCTTTTGTAAACTGGCCACTGGTAACATTTGGTCTGGTAGCCAAAACGGCGAGAACCATTGATACTACACTAAAAGCAACGAAGATTGCCGTAGGGTATATCAAATAGGTATTGGACGGATTGTCCAGTTTTGGAATAAGGTTCGATAGTACAACCGAAATGATAATGGCATTTACAGATAATAAAATATTGGCCTTGGTGTCCGCAATATCACTTAATGTTAAGTGATTTTTTAAGGTAACACGAAATAGGGTTTGTATACCCCGATCAGGACTTTCACTTTTGTATTTTGCTTTTATAGCCTCCTTTTTGGCAATCTCTTTTTCGGCTTTTTGTTCTTTTTCTATTTTCTTCAAATTTTTGTCTTTTCCCGCTTGCCAATTTTCCTTGGCGTAGTCTGTATTGTATTTATGTTCCTTGCCCAACATGGTCATATTTGCTTTTAACCATTCTTTTTGGGAGTAATTGGCAATGCCCAAAAGAGAGAGTTCTTCACGCAGAAATTCGCAGGTTTCCAAATAACTTTTTTTGGAAAAATGCGAGGCATCCGCATCCCTTATAATTTTCTCGGATAAGTTCTCCGGTATATGGTAACGCTTGGTGGCCAAAATAATATCAAAAACTTTTTGAGCTTTATTTTGTTCATAATCCTGCTTTTTAAGAAATGCTTTAGCAATGGCACAACTCTTTTCTTCATGGTTTTCACTACCCTGGGTATACCCCGTATCGTGAAGCCAAGCAGCCAAAATAAGGGACTCAATATCCTCCAGATTAAGATCGAGGGAATTAATGATTTCTTTAGTACTTTTAACCACACGTCGGGTATGGGTGAGGTTGTGGTATAGATATCTGCTGTCCAATGTTTTGGATAATAAATCTGTAGCAAAAGATTCAGTTTTATCAATTATTTCCGACATATGGGTGTATTTAATAGAATACCCCAAATTACAAAATTTAGATGTTACATTATTGATATGGGAAAATATTACATTACAATTTTACTAATTCTTATCTTGAGTGGTTGTGCCACTTACAAGAGCAAATATGCGGATTTGGAGCAGACGAACGATGTCCCTACAACCAAGGAAGTTTCACATACCCTTTATTTGATTGGAGATGCAGGAAAATCCCCTATGGGAGGGGTGAATCCCGTTTTGAAACTTTTTAAGGAAAAACTGGGTACTGCATCCAAAAATAGCACCGTATTATTTTTGGGTGACAATATCTATCCCGCCGGAATGCCCAGCAAAAAAGGTTCCACATTGGCTTACCAAACAGCAAAGAACCATTTGAACGCCCAATTGAATACCCTGGAAGATTTTAAGGGGAACCCCATTTTTATTCCCGGGAACCATGATTGGTACAATGAAGGTTTAAAAGGTCTGGAAAGACAGCAAAAGTTCATTGAAAAAAAATTGGATAGTAAAAAGGTCTTTTTCCCAGAAAATGGTTGCCCCTTGCAAAAGATAGAGGTGAATGATGATGTGGTAGTCATTGCGATTGATACGGAATGGTATCTGACTAATTGGGACAAACACCCAACAATGAATGACGTATGTGAAATTAAGGATAGGGAAAAGTTTTTTGAGGAATTGGAAGGGTTGATTAAGAAAAATGCAGACAAGACCACTATACTGGCTATGCACCATCCGATGTTCAGTTATGGGCCACACGGGGGCCAATTTTCCCTTAAACGACACTTGTTTCCTAGTGGTGGCAATATTCCACTACCCATAATCGGTAGTTTGGTAAGCCTGTTGCGCAAGACTACGGGTGCTTCGCCGGCGGATCTCCAAAATAAAAGGTACACTCATTTAAGAAAAAGAATAATAACCTTGGCCCAATATTCTGAAAAAGTAATTTTTACTTCGGGTCATGAGCATACCTTACAATATATTGTTGAAGAAAATACCCCGCAGATTATTAGTGGTTCCGGGGCTAAGGAAGGAGCCACAAGTTTATTGAATGGCAGTAGGTTTTCCACAGGTCAAATGGGTTATGCCGCTTTGGAAGTGTACACCGATGGTTCATCGAGAGTGCGTTATTATGGTGTTAAGGAAGATGGGACAGAGGAGTTTTTATATACAACAGAGGTATTGGCCGCGAAAAAGAAAAACACACAGAAGAAGTACACCAATGATTTCCCTGCCCAAGTCAAGGCATCTGTTTATACCGAGGATGAAGTGGATAAAAGCAAATTCTTCAAGACCATCTGGGGAGAAAGATATCGTGACGTTTATGCTGTGGAGGTAACGGCTCCAACAGTGGATTTGGATACCTTGTTCGGTGGATTGAAGGTAGTGCGAAAAGGTGGTGGACATCAATCAAAATCATTGCGTTTGGTCAATAATGAGGGTAAGGAATATGTAATGCGGGCCTTACGAAAAAGTGCCGAGATCTATCTACAGTCCATGCTATTTAAAGAACAGTATGTGGTGGGTGAATTTGAGGATACATTTACCGAAAGTCTATTAGAGGATTTTTATACAGGGTCACATCCATATGCCCCCTTTACCATCGGAACATTATCCGATGCCGTGGGGATATATCATACGAACCCGGAATTGTATTATATACCCAAGCAAAATGCGATCAGGGACTATGATGAGGAATTTGGTGATGAGCTCTATATGGTCGAAGAGCGCACGGATAGTGGCCATGGCGATCAAAAGAGCTTTGGGTATGCAAATACCATGGAAAGTACGGATGATATCTTGAAGATGCTAAGAAAGGATGAAAGATATCAGATTGATGATGCCGCCTACTTAAAGGCTCGTCTGTTTGACATGATGATCGGCGATTGGGATAGGCATACCGATCAATGGAGATGGGTCCGCTTTAAGGATAAGGAAAACAACAAGATTGTGTATAAACCTGTTCCTAGAGATAGAGATCAGGTATTTTCCATAATGGGTGATGGTCCCCTTATGAACCTTCTTACCCGTATTATTCCTGGATTAACGTTAATGGAAGGTTTTAATGAGGAGATACGAAGTGTAAAGGGCTTTAATGGGTCACCGAAAACCTTTGCTTTGGATATGGTGATTTTACCAGAAACCAATATGGAATTGTGGAAAGAACAGGTGGCCTATTTACAAAAGAACATTACCGAAGAAGTCATCGATGATGCCTTCAAGGCATTTCCTAAGGAAGTGCGGGGAGAGACCATTGCAAGAATCAAAGAAGTGCTGTTGGCACGAAAAGAAAATCTTCTTGGAACCGCTGTGGCGTATTATAAATTGATCAATAAATTTGCGGTAGTCACAGGAACCGACAAGGATGATTACTTTACCATAACACAAATGCCAAACGGCGATACCAAGGTTATGGGCAATCGTATTAAAAACGGTAAAAAGGGAGAATTGTTCTTCAGTAAGGCCTTTGATAAGAACATTACCAAGGAAATCTGGATTTACGGGTTGGATGATGATGACCAATTTGAAGTAAATGGTAAAAGAGGCAAAATAAAATTACGTCTGGTTGGGGGGCAGAATAATGATGTTTATGATGTAATGGATAGTAAAGGTGTATATGTGTATGACCATATCTCGAAAAAGAACACTTTTAAGAATATTAAAAGTGCCAAGTTGAGATTGACCAACGACTATGATACCAATACTTATCAGCCTATAAAGTTGAAAAGCAGTTCTAACCAAATAATCCCTATAATAGGTTCAAACCCTGATGATGGCTTTAAGATCGGTTTTACGAATATATACACCTTCAATGGGTTTAGTCAAAACCCTTTCACAAGTCAACACACAATAAATACTGCTTTTTACTTCGCAACCAATGGGTTTGATGTTGGGTATAAAGGAGAATTCGCGCACGCTATGGGTAATGCCAATTTAGAGTTAGATGCAAAATTTACAAGTCCCAATTATAGTATTAATTTCTTTGGACTAGGTAATGAAACAGAGAATTTGGATGATCTTTTGGAGCTGGATTACAATCGGGTAAAATTGGAGACCATTAAACTTACACCTTCATTGGTTTGGCGGGGTGATTTGGGCTCTAAATTTCGATTAGGGATAACCTATGAAAATATGGAAGTGGAAGAGACAGAGGACCGATTTGTCAATACATTTTATGTGGCTAACGGGGAAGACAGTAGCAAAAGTTTTGTGGGCGCCGATGCGGAATATTCGTATTCAAATTCAGATAGTACTGCTTTCCCTACATTGGGGATGGCCACTTCTTTACATATAGGATATAAGAACAATACGACTGATAGCAATCAGAATTTTGGTTATGTTATTCCAAGTCTTTCTTTTAATTATAAATTGGTTCCCAACGGAAGATTGGTGCTGGCTTCAAAATGGAAGGCACATTTTAATATTGGGGATGGTTATGAGTTCTACCAAGGCGCTAGTATTGGTGGTTTAGATGGATTAAGGGGGTTTAGAAATCAACGTTTCACAGGTAAAAAATCGTATTATCAAAATACCGATTTAAGATATAGTCTAAAGAAAATAAAAACAGGACTATTACCAATGACCTTAGGTATTTATGGCGGGTATGACTATGGTCGTGTTTGGATTCCGAATGAGGATTCAAATCTGTGGCATACTTCATACGGAGGAGGGTTCTTTTTCAATGCAGCCGATATTATGTCTTTGACCTTGGCTTATTTTGATAGCGTTGATGGTCCCAGATTTACTTTTGGGTTAGGGTTTGGATTCTAAAACCATTGATAGTATCTTTCTTATGCCATTTGATGTACTTGTTTCAATAAAGACGAAAAAACAACTATTTCTCAAGGGTAAATGCATATACATTTCCGCCTGTTCCGCCTCTTTCCTCATCTGAAACTAGGAGTGTTTTGTTATTTAAGAAACAGATTGATTCTAATTGTGTGTTTGTTCTTAAATCAATGGTTCTCATTTTGCCCTTTGAAAAATCATCTCCATTGAAATCGGTGAATACCCATAATTTCCCATAGCCCAAGAGAACAGCTGTAGCTCCGTTCGGTGAAATATCAGCTGCTGTAACCTGACAAATAATATCGTTCATACAGGTAGTGAACTTACCAATAAATTGTGCTGAATGTGTGCCAGCCACCGCAGGTATTTTGTATATAAAGGCTTCTCCGGTAAATGGGATGGTCCTGTTCTTGGTAATGATGTACAAGGCGCTATCACGGTAAAAAAATGCCTCGGCATCAAAATTCAATTTTGCAATGACCGGAGGGAAATCCTTTTGTTCGGGATAGTTGAACTCTATTTTCTCAGCTTCTATTTTTTCGCCTTTTTCAAGCTCGGGATTAGGCAGTTTATAGATGACGAGATTCTTCCGCTTGTTATGATTGTTTCCAAAATCACCAATATAAACATTGCCCTTTTCATCAGCTGCTAGATCTTCCCAATCGTAATTTTTGGCATTTTTCACTTTAAACTTGCTCAGCAGATTTCCATTAAAATCTACCTTGTAAATTTCATCAGTATTACCGCGATCCTCGATCAACCAAAGGGTGGAATCCTTCAGCGAGATTATTCCAGAATTTTCACCTAATTTTTCGGGTAGTTTGGTAAGGTAAGTTAGTTTGCCGCTGTCAGCACATTGCAGCATTGAAAAACAAGAAAACAAAATAAGGCCAATGCTCTTCATTGAATAAGTTTTGCAACTAAATTACATATATAAACAAGCTCTAAGTTATGTTAGTTTTCCATTTGCAACTTGTCAATAACGAAATCACCAAGATCCCTACCTTGTTTTACACCTACTTCAACAGCGACCCGGTAGTGTATGCCACCATACATTCGACTAATGGCAGCCTCATCGGCAGCTTCGCTGAAAGAAGAAAAGCTTCTGACCGGCAGGCCATAAGCGACTTCGGTATCATCATCAAAGGAAAATTGATCGCCAAAAATATTCGTTAAAGTTGTGGCTGCTGCTCCAGAAACCACACTATGTCCGCTTGTATACTCAGGGAAAGGAGGGGTTTGTAAAACAGGTTGCCAATCTTCATCAATATGTTCGTTGATAAGTGTTTCTGGCCGAATCAGATTGCTTCTGTACTTTTCATCCCAACAGCTTATAAAGGCATCCATTAAGGCAATGGAAGTTTTGGTATATGCGTAAATCGTTTTGTCTAAATCGCTATTGGTTTTTTTACAGGCAATTTTTGCAATGCCTATCCAATGTGCACCTGGAGATATTTTTTTTGTCGCAAACATCAAATGCCCTCGGGTAACTGAAACATATGGGTTGCAATCCCAAAATTGGGCAATGGCAATTTCTTCGGAGTCATCCCCTTCTTTGGCGATCTTCATGCTAATGTCATAAACTTCCTTGACCTCATTGTAAAAAACGGTGCCTTCTTCCATAGAAAAGGGGGGGGGAGGAACAGGTTTAAATTGACTGGCAGAATCTATAACAAACGGACGGATCTTGTTCCAATGTGGCTCGATGCCATCCATATATGCAGGAGGTGTGGGCTGCCATCTAGCAGGGTCTTCTGTGTCTACCGTAAACTTCGGCATAGTCCGGGTCTGGTTATAATTATCCTTGTCCATCCAAGTCGCAATATGTGCTGCAACGTTTAATCCATACTCCTTGGAGTTGTTGAATTCTTGCTCGTTTTGGGCCTCCCAAACATGGTA